>NZ_JBVHQM010000018.1:0-184223 GCF_055567415.1 Streptomyces sp. NPDC026575 | reverse complement strand
CCGGCCCCGGCTCCCAAGCCGTCATCATCACCCAGGACCGCAACGGCCGCGCCCACGCCTGGAACGCCGTCAACCACAACGGCAAAATCACCTACGTCGACGCCCAAACCGGCAACACCAGCAACAAACCCCTCCACGACGGCTCCAACGGCGTCCACGCCATCCCCCTCGACCCCAACCGCCGCCCCACCACGAGTAGCGGAACTCCCACGCCTCCCGGCGCCGACGGGACTCGCCGGCCACCGGCCGAGCCGGCGGGGAAGCACAAGGCGGACGACACGTCCGACGACAAGGAAAAGCCCGCACCCAAGAAGAAGAAAACTCGTCCGGCGAAGGAGACCCGCGAGGCGATGCAGCAGCCTCTCGACTCCCATCAGGCGGAAGGCACTCCCGGTTACGGGCAGGAGCAAGGGCCGGACCACACTGTCCAAGGCATGCTCGGCGACGAGGCGCAACAACGCCTCCGCGAGACGCACGTCGTGCGTCAGGTGAACTGGGACAGGGTCCTGGGCAACCTGGACGGGTGGGCGGAGCGCGACGCGGAGACGGGCAAGTCACCGCTGCAGAACGTCTTCGATCACATCCGGGACCACGGCCGGATCAGCGAAGACGACCTGGGCAACCTTTTGGGCGACAACTACAAGGGGCTCAAGCAGCACGAAAGACTGGCCACCGTCTCCTGCCTCGCCCGGATGAGCTACGACTATCACGCACAGCACACTGAGATAGACGGGCACAACATCAACCCGGAGGGACTCCAGCACCACAAGGACCACAAGCCGGGCGAAAAGAAAATCAATGACACCCGAGGGCGGGTGATCGAATACGTAGCCCAAAAGAATGTCCCGGAACCCGACAACATGACGCCCGAGGAAGCCAAGAAATATCGACGCGACCTCAGAACAGAGCGGGATCGCATCAAGGGCATCTTGGATTCCAAGACGCCGGACACGGCAGCCCTGCCGGATTTCTCGGGACGGAATTACGCAGTATACGAAGTCACGGAGACCGACGGCGACGGGAACACGAAGGCCGTACACTTCATCATCGGATCGTCTGTCCCCCCGGGCGAAGGAGTCCTGAACCCGGATCACTCGGAGCCTGCCGCAGGTGAGGGACTGCGCGAACTCGACAAAAACAAGTTCAAGCGTACGGCGATGTTCACCGAATACGAGCCGTGCGGAAATGCCGGCGACCTCGGCGGCGCGGCTTGTGCTCACTACATCAGTGAAAACCTGGACCGCCCGGATAATACGGACCGCGTCCCGCACGGCGAGATGAAGAAGCAGGGCATGCCGGCCCCGCCAGCGCAGAAGAACCCCATGGAGGTTTCCTACGGAACCAGCTACCGCTATGGGGACTTCGCCGACGGCGATACGACGAAGGAAGCCCAAGAGGCGCTCAAGCAGCAGTGGAAGGACGATATGGACCGCGTCCGCGGCGAGTTGCTGCGTATATGGCTCAAGGTGCACGAATAGCCAACCGCGTAGTACCGTGCCGCTCGCATCACCGCCCCATACATCTCGCGAACGATCGGAGTGAAGTGCCGTGTCCCGGAGCGCTGTCGTCACCCGCCTGACAGAGTGGCTGCAGGAGCCAGGGCCGCGCCGCCTCAAGCTCCCCGTGACCGGCCCGGTCGGCTCCGGAAAGACCTCCTGCCTGCGGCTGGCAGAACAGGCTGTCCAAGAATTCTGCCCGGACACCCTGTATGTCGACTGCCGCGGTCTGGCGGCCGATGAAGTGGCTACGCGACTGATCAGCGACTGGGGATTCGACGAACGGTTCCTCCGTTCCCGCAACACCCCGCTGGCCGACGCGTTCGCGCACTGGACGCAGGGCAAGGAGAAAGCTGTCGTTCTCTTCGCCAATGTTCAGTGGGCGGGCGTGACGGCTACGTCAGGAGAGCCCGAGCGCGTGCTCAGTCACGTCGTCATTCCGCTTCTTCGCAGCACCAAGTGCCCGGTCGCTGTCCTCTTCGAAGTGGACGAGGAACAGGTACGGGCACCGCTGCCGTCGGGCCTCGAAGTGGAGATTCTTCCGCCGCTCGAAGCACCCGCCAGTTCCGAACCGACGTTGAGCGAATCCCTCGCGAGATTCCCTCAGTTGCGCGCGCTGGCCGCTGCCGAGACCCGAGATGTCCCGCTTGAGGCATGGTCCGCTCTCTGCTCTCCACTCGGTCTTCCAGGTGCTCTCGCCGACCTGCACCACGCGGTCAGCGCCCTGCCGCATCTTCTGACGTCGTGGTCCGACGATGCAGGAACAGAGCGCGTTGCATTTCACGCGGACGGCGTGCGCCAGCTGCTTCGCAGCGACATGCCGCTCACCCAGGGGGAGCAGACACTCATCGTCGACGCCCTGCTCGATCAGTCGCTTCGCCGCAACGACCTTCCCGAATCCTGGCGTGCACAAGACCCAGTGGCGGATTACGCCTCCCGTGCGCTCCCCCTCCACTGCGCGGCGGCCGGCGTGCTGGCCGACCTCGCACAGGATCCGGGATTCCTCGCGAATGTCGACCGACACGCGCTGCTCACCGGACTTTCCATCGCCTACCCCGCAGGAATCCCGGCAGGGCTGCCGGCCTCGGATGCCCACTACCTTGAGGCAGCCGGCATCGAGCCCACCACCCACGAGGAATGGCTCTCCTGGCTCCACTGGGCATCGCTGAATCGCGGTGCCACGGAATTCGCCGAGGGGCTGTCACGTGCGGCCGGTGAACTCCCGTGGCTGACTTGTTGGTCCCGCTGGCGGCCCTTCAGCCTGTTCGGTCCGTCACCTCGCCACGACACCGCGGAGGCGGAGGAACTCGTCGTCGGCGTCGCAAACGGCGTCGATGTGGTCGCCAGTCAGCTGGAGATCGACGAGGACGAGCTGGAAGACGACGTGGATCCCGATGCGGACTGGTATGCCGTCGAAAGGCTGTGGAGCCTCGATGACGGAGAGCCTCTGGGCAACGCAGTGCAGGTTCAACTGCATTACGACGACGACACCGACATCGACCAGGCGAGCGGCCGAGCGTTCGAACCGGTGGGAGAGCCGGACGAAGCGGAACAGATGCCTGCGCCGAGAGCCCCCTCGTCGACCACATGCCTGGTCAAGGCGGCCGATGGAATGCAGGTCCGTGGTGGTGCCGGAGGTATCTACGCCCTCCGTGTATCCGATCCGACTCGCGTGATCGGCAAGCCTCAATGGCGTAGTCGCCCCCTGCTCACCACGCACAACACCTCCGCGGTCTGGCCTCTGCCCGACGCATTGCAGGCCGATGCTCCGCCTGCACGATCGTGGTACGAGAGCGCTTTCGGGAGAGGCGCGTGTCACACCATGTCCCGCAGCGAACTGCCGGACGGCATCGTGCACGCCGACACCGTACGTTTTCTGACCGAGGTCGGTCTCCCGGCCCTCGGCGAAGACTTCAGATACCTCGCCTTCGCGCAGTCGCCTGCCATTGCAGAGGTCGCCCGCCCATCCGTCCTGCCCGCCTCCGCCGGCCCCGGCCCCTTCTTCCACGTCGGCAGATGGGTCAGGGGGGAGCTGCTGCTGGATGGCACTTCAGGCCACCTCTTCGTCACGGATGTGGGAGATGGCGATGCCGGCTGCCTCGTCAGCAGTGGTCTGAGGCAGACCTGTACGTTGCTGGCTCTCACAGTGAAGCGCCGCGAAAGCGGATTCACCGTCTGGGCGGAAGAGTTGGACGCGAAGCGCAGCCTGGCCTCCTGGGCTCGCGAGATCGACCCGGTTGCTGCCTCACACCCCCACTGGACCGCCATTCTCAGCGGCCACTGGGACGACCCTGACATGGTGTGAGAACACGGTCGACGCTGCGCGCCCAGCCCAGGGTCAGCTCAGCTCCTCCGCGATCAGATCCATCAGCAGTCCGTCCGACCAGTCGCCCGTCCGGTGGTCGCGTCCGTAGGCGCGCAGGATGCCGACTGGCTTGAAACCGACCTTGCGGTAGCTGTGGATCGCTGCGGTGTTGGCTGCGGCCGGGTCGATGGTCAGGCGGTGGTGGCCGCGTTCGTGGATCAGCCAGCGGGCCAGTGTGCGGACGGCGTCCGTACCGAGGCCGCGGCCGTGCAGGGCGGTCGCAAGGAAGATGTCGATGCTCGCGTGGCGGTATTCGGGGTCGGTCTCCTCCTCGTACTGGATCGCCCCGATGACCTTGCCGTCGAGGACGATGGCGAGCATGTCGTCGTAGTCGTCCGGCGCCGACCACCAGGCCGCGACCGCCGGTTCGCGGACGATCCGGTCGAGGGTGGCGGTGTCGGCGCGCTGCGTCGGACGGAGGAGGACCGAAGCGCCGCGAAGCGGGGTGGGGGTGCCACCGACCCACCCGGTGGCCGCGAGCACATCAGCCGCGATGTCCGGGACGGTCCGGCCATCGGTGGCCACTCGTATGGTGTCGGCGGAGGCGCGCTCGTCCAGGAGCCGCGCCTTGCGGGCGCTGCCCTCCAGCTCGTGGTCCAGTTCTGAGCCGAGTTCGCGGGCGGTCAGGCGTTCGGCGGCGCTGGCGTCGGAGGCGGTGAGGAGGACCCGCACGATGCGGGTGCCTTCCCCGATGGCGCGCTGGAACATCGCCGTGTTCTCGGGGAGGACGCTCACGGTGTTGGTGTAGATGAGGCGTCGGTAGCCGAGTTGGGCGTAGTGGGACCAGATCGCCGTGAGGTTGCGTTCGGTGATGTGGGAGCGGTGCGGGTCGTCGTCCGGGGCGGGGTGCACCTGCCCCATGAAGTCGCCTTCGATGATGGCGTGGGGGACGTCGGCGCTCCGCAGGAGGGCGGAGACCTCCCAGCCGACTGTCGTCTTGCCCACGCCGGCCCGGCCGCCGATCAGCAGCAGTTCAGCAGGGGCATGGGCAGGGCCGGGGGCGGGGGCGGGGGCGGGAGTGGCTGCCGGGGTGTCGTTCATGGGAGCAGGGTGGCAGCAGGGACCCGCCTACGCGATCGATTTGTCGGGCTTGGGGGCCCGGAGGCGCAGGGACCCAAGGACACGATGCGCGGCAACGTGCGTGGTTCGTCGGCGTAGGTGGGCATAGAACGCGCGCGAGGATGGTTCATAGTGAGGTAACAGGCAGTGAGCAGGCAGTGAGCGGACGGCGATCAGACGGTGGCCGGCAGTGGCGAGCGGCAGGGGGCTGAGCTGTATGGCGGGGATCGACAGACGGCGGGTGCTGGCGGCCGGTGGCGGGGTGGCTCTCGCTGCCGCGTTGGCCACCGCCTGTGGGTCCAATACGGGGCGTGGGAACGGGGGTTCGGGGACCGGGCTCCGTCAGTGGTACCACCAGTACGGGGAGCCGGGGACCCAGCAGGCCGTGAAGCGGTATGCCGCGGCGTACAAGAAGGCGAAGGTGTCGGTGCAGTGGCGGCCGGGTGATTACGACCGGCAGACCGCGGCCGCGCTGCTGACCGACTCGGGGCCGGACGTCTTCGAGGTCAACGGCCCGTTGCTGGATCAGATCCAGGGCGGGCAGGTGGTCGATCTGACCGCCGAGGTGGAGCCGGTGCAGGACGACTTCCATCAGGCCGTGCTCGCGCCGAAGATCTGGCGGGACAAGATCTGGGGCATTCCGCAGGCCATCGACATGCAGCTGCTCTACTACCGCAAGAGCGCGCTGAAGGATGCCGGGGTGGAACCGCCGCGGACGCTCGACGCGTTGGTGGACGCGGCGAAGGCGCTCAGCAGTAAGGGCGGCAAGGGCAAGGGGCTGTTCCTGGGGAACGACGGCGGGGTGGGGGTGCTCAGTGGGACCCCGCTGTTCGCCGCCGGGCTGAGTCTGATCGACGAGGACGGGAAGGTCGGGTTCGACGATCCGGCCGCGGCCCGGGCGCTGGGGAAGATCCGGCAGCTGTACGCGGACAAGTCGCTGCTGCTGGGGGCGCCCACGGACTGGTCCGATCCGGCCGCGTTCATCCAGGGGCTGACCGCGATGCAGTGGTCGGGGCTGTGGGCGCTGCCGCAGATCAAGAAGGCGCTGGGGGACGACTTCGGGGTGCTGCCCTTCCCGAAGGACGGGAGCGGAGGCAAGCCGGCCGTTCCCGTGGGGGCCTATGGCTCCGCGGTCAGTGCGCGCAGCGCGCGCAAGGCGGAGGCGAAGGCGTTCGCCAAGTGGCTGTGGGTGGAGCGGACCGATTTCCAGCGGGACTTCGCGCTGTCGTACGGGTTCCACATCCCGGCGCGGATCTCGTTGGCGAAGAAGGCCGCGGAGCTGCGGGAGGGTGCGGCCGCGGACGCGGTGCGGTACGCGACGGAGTACGGCCACGCCGAGCCGCTGCTGTGGACGACGGCGGACCGTACGGCCTATCAGGACGCGCTGAGCCGGATCGTCAAGGACGGCGCCAACCCGGAGAGCGAGCTGAAGGGTGTGGTGCGGAAGGTGAATGCCGAGCTTCAGCGCGCCAGGAAGAAGTAGCCGAAGAAGAAGTAGCCGAAGAAGTAGCCGATGCGGAAGGAGTGAGGGTGGGGAACGGGATGGCGATCGGGTTACGGGCTCGGCTGCTCGGGCCGCAGCGGCGGAATCTGTGGTTCTGGGTGTTCGTCGGGCCGTTCGCGCTCGGGCTGGGGCTGTTCACCTATGTGCCGCTGGCCTGGAGCGTCTACCTCAGCTTCTTCGACGCGCACAACACGGTCAGTCCGGCCGGTGCGGACTTCGTCGGGCTGGGCAACTACGGCGCGATGCTGAGCGATGCGTCGTTCCTCGGCAGCCTGGGCACGTTCTTGCTGTTCACCGCCTTCATCGTGCCGGCCACCTACACGCTCTCGCTCGCCCTGGCGCTGATGGTCAACCGACTGCGCGTCGCCCAGGCATTCTTCCGGTCGGTGTTCTTCCTGCCGACCGCCTGCTCGTATGTGGTCGCGGCGCTGATATGGAAGCTGTCGATCTTCAACGGGGTGCGGTTCGGGCTGGCCAACACCGTCCTGGGGTGGTTCGGCGCCGATCAGACGGCCTGGCTGTCGACCACCGATCCACCGTGGTACTGGCTGGTCATCGTGACCGTACGGCTGTGGTTGCAGGCCGGGTTCTACATGATTCTGTTCCTGGCCGGGCTGCAGCGGATCTCGCCGGGGCTGTACGAGGCGGCCGCGGTGGACGGGGCGCGCCCCGGCTGGCAGACCTTCCGGCACCTGACCTTTCCGCAGCTGCGGGCGACGTCCGTGGCGGTAGTGCTGCTGCTGGTGATCAACGCGTTCCAGGCGTTCGACGAGTTCTACAACCTGCTGAGCGATGCCCGCGGCTACCCGCCGTACGCCCGGCCGCCGTTGGTCTACCTCTACTACACGGCGCTGGGGCAGGACCAGAACCTCGGGCTGGGCAGTGCGGGTGCGGTGATCCTGGCGCTGATCATCGCGCTGGCGACGGTGGTGCAGGCCCGCTGGTTCGGTCTCGGCCGCAAGGCAGCGGACTGAGGGCGGCGGAGGGAAAGGGAGCGGACCGAAGGGAAGAGGAGTGACCGGCATGGGCGATGCGCTGACGAGGGTGGGACGGGCGCTGCGGGTGGTGCTGCTGATCGCGCTGGCACTGCTGTTCCTGGTCCCGTTCTATCTGCTGGTGCGCAACGGGCTGGCGACCGAGCAGGACATCACCGCTCCGCAGTGGACGTTCTTCCCGCACGATCTGCAGTGGTCGAATCTGACCGAGGTCTTCCGGGATCCGAACCTCCCCATGGGGCGGGCGCTGCTCAACTCCACGCTGATCGCGGTGTCGACGACGGTCGGTACGGTCGTGCTGGCCTCGCTCGCGGGGTACGGCCTGGCCCGGATTCCGTACCGATACGCCAATGTCGTCTTCTACGCGATCCTGGGGACGCTGATGGTGCCGGCGGCCGTGACGTTCGTCCCGAGCTTTGTGCTGGTGTCCACGCTGGGGTGGATCTCGACGCTGCGCGGGCTGATCATTCCGACGCTGTTCAGCGCCTTCGCCTGCTTCGTCTTCCGGCAGTACTTCCTGGGCTTCCCCAAGGAGCTGGAGGATGCGGCGCGGGTCGACGGGCTCGGCCACTGGCGGACGTACTGGCGCATCGTGGTGCCCAACACCCGCCCGGTCTTCGCCGCCGTCGGCACGATCGTCTTCATCGGGGCCTGGAACGCGTTCCTGTGGCCACTGGTGATCGGTCAGGACCAGGAGGCGTGGACGGTGCAGGTGGCGCTCTCCACGTTCACCACCGCGCAGAACCTCAATCTGCACGAGCTGTTCGTGGCCGCGGCCGTCTCGATCGCCCCGCTGGTGGTCGTCTTCCTGCTGCTCCAGCGGTACATCGTCGCAGGGGTGGAGCGCAGCGGGATCGATGACTGAGGCGTGGCAGGGCGGCGTATCGGGTACGGTGCGTGGCATGAGCACGCACCTGGACGTCTGTGAGGCGGAGTCGCGCGAACGCGGCCCCCACGGCGAGTGCGCGCCGCGCGGCCTGAGCTTCCTGCGCCGCCGGGGCCGGGTGGGCTCTCCCCCGGCCTGTTGTTCCGGTACGGCCTGACGGCGGTCCGCCGTGGCCCGTGCGGTCTCGGTACGGCCTGACTGACGGCCTGACGGGTTCCGGCACCACACGCTCGGGTTCCTACGGCGGTCTGACGGTCCGCTACGGCCCGTCCCGGCAATCCCCCGACCCGTCGGCCCCCTCGCGCCCCGCCGTGCGACGCCGCGCACGCACGCCCCTGGCGCGACGCCCCGCGCCCCTCCTCTCCCCTCCCCTCCCCGCGCCTTCCCTCCAGGAGGACCCGATGACGCTCCCCGCCACACCCACCCCCGCTGCGCAATCCACCGCACGCACCGCGCCCATCGCACCCACCTCACCCACCGCCCCCGCCCTGCGCCCCCACCGCATCCCCGCCGACGGGCTGTACGAGGGGCCGCGCGTCCTGCGGCGTACGCCCGACGACTGGGAGGACCGGCCGTACGAGCGCTTCGAGGTGGTGCCGCAGGCCGCCACCATCGGGGCCGAGATCCGTGGGCTGGACCTGTCCCGGCCGCTGTCCGGGGCGCTGCGCGGGGAGCTGAACCGGGCCCTGCTGGAGTGGAAGGTACTCTTCTTCCGGGGGCAGCATCTCAGCTCCGCCGCCCAGCGCGAATTCGCCGCCAATTGGGGAGAGTTGGAGACCAATCCACTCCTGGCGCAGGGGGATTCGATGGATGTGGTGCGGTTCGACAAGGCCGCCGGCGCGGCCCCCACGTTCGAGAACGTATGGCACACCGATGTCACGTTCCGGGAACGCCCGGCGCTCGGGGCGGTGTTGCAGCTGCGCGAGGTCCCGCCCGCCGGTGGGGACACGATGTGGGCCGATATGGCGGCGGCATACGACAATTTGCCTTCGAAAATCCGGACGCGGATCAATTCCGCGCGTGCGGTGCACGACTATCTTCCGGGCTTCGCGCGCTTCTACTCCGAGGCCCAACTGGCCCCATTCCAGGTGGAGTTCCCTCCCGTCGAGCATCCGGTGGTGCGCAGGCACCCGGAGACCGGGCGGCGGATGCTGTTCGTCAACGCGTCCTTCACCACCCGGATCGTGGGGCTGGCGGAGGCCGAGAGCGACCGGCTGCTGCGGCTGCTCTTCCAGCAGGCGCACGTACCGGAGTTCCAGGTCCGTTGGCGCTGGCGGGCGGGGGACGTCGCGTTCTGGGACAACCGGGCCACTCAGCACTACGCGGTGAACGACTACGGGGCGCACCGCCGGCTGGCCGAACGGGTCGCCATCGCGGGTGATCGCCCGTACTGACGCGGGCCACGCCGCCCGCCGCGCGCCCCGCCCGTCGGCCACCCGTGCCCCGGCTCGTACCCCGGCTCATGCGCCGCGCCCGCCGCTATCCCGCGCCCACGCCCTCCGCCCGCGCCCCGCGCAGCAGGGCCGCGCCCAGCGGGGTCAGGGTGTGCAGCACCGCGTTGCCCTGCCGCAGGGTGGTGAGCAGTCCGGCGTCGCGGAGCACGGTCGCGTGCTGGCTGGCGGACGCCAGCGAGACGTCGGCGCGGCGGGCGAGTTCGCTGGTGGTGCAGCCGACGCCGATGCCCTGGAGTATCGCCGAACGGGTCTGGCCGACGAGCCGCCCGAGGGAACGTTCCTGCGCCGCGTTCGGCGTGAGGCGGGGCGACTGGTGCTCCACCGGGTAGACCAGGACGGGCGTCAGGTCCGGGTTGTGGAAGGTGACCGGGGTGCGGCGGCAGAAGTACGACGGCAGCAGAAGCAGGCCCCGGCCGTTGAGATGCAGCTCGCGGTCCACCGGATAGTCGGCCTCCAGGACCGGTGGGCGCCAGCGCATCATCGGCGGCAGCGAGGCGAGCAGACGGTCCGCGCCGCCGTCGAGCAGGGCCCGGCCGCGGGCGGCGCGGTCGGCCTCGATACGGCTCTGGACGCGCGCCCAGTACGGAGCGACGGCCGCCTCGTAGTAGCGCTGCAGTACGCCGGCGAGGCGGCCCAGGGCGCGGGTCTCGCCGTCGGCCATCGCCCGTATCCACGCGGGCAGCGGGCGGGTCGTACTGGAGAGCCGGCCCAGCTCGTCGTGCAGCCGGGCGGCCGGTGTCTCGCGCAGCGCGGCGAGCGCGTCGGTCATCCCCAGGAGCCCTTCGGCGGGCGTCAGGAAATCGGGAAAATAGCCGCGCGTGGGCACCAGCGGCGCCAGCAGACGCGCTTCGCCATTCAACCTTCCGCGCGTTTCCGATCGCCATTTGCCGAACGCCGAATCGTCGCGCCTGTCACGTAGTCGATGAAAGCTTAAGACCGTCTCCCACAGTGCGTCCGGGCGCGCCGCAATGCGCACACGGGCCAGATCGAGTCCACTGAAATGGACGCGTAACACCGAACCCCCACCTCTGGTTTCCTCAGTCGGCCCCCGGCACGCCTGAGTATGCACGCCAACACGCGCGGTCACCATGCCCTTTTGGCCAGACTTGAAAAGTGTCGCGCGACCGGGCGGCCGAGCGGAATGCTGTACTCAATTCGACGGCGGCGCGAACGGCCCGGATTGCTCGATCCCGTGGGGGGTGATGGGCAAACAACCGGCCGCTCGGCGGCCCCGTCGAAGGCCGCCTTCCCGCGCCGACCGGGGTGGCGGCAGCTCCCGAGGGGGGAGTCCGGAGAAAGCGTGGGCGGCACCTCCGCACAGGTGCCGCCCTCGCCCGGGAACCCCGGGCCACCGGCCCCTCGGTGGAGCCCGCTGCGGCCAGATTGCGGACGTTTCCGCACGTCAAACCCTCCCCACTCGACCGAGTGAACTCTCCCACTCGTCCGAGCGAGTTCCGGTGACCGCCCCGCGTGGCCACTGCCACGCTCTCCGCGTGCACGAGCCAACGGTGCCCCGGCATCAAAGTGAGGGTGGCGTTGGCACCGGACTACGAGCGCTGTGTGGGCCCCGGCAGGACGTGGCTGGGCTCGGCAGGCGCCATCCAGGGCGCGCACTACGTCGGCCGCACCTGCTGACCGCGGCACGACGGCGGCACGACCACGGCATGACGGCGGGCCCGGGGCAGCGCGCCCCGGCCCCTGCCCAACGCAAGAGCGAGGGCGGCACCTCCGCACAGGGTGGATGGCTGGCTTCCTGACCTGGGAAGCCAGCCATCTCCCATGCCCCCAGGGCACTCTCAGGGCACATCGTTCAGGACGGCTTCCATCATGTCGGCCGTCCGGTCCGCCTCCGCCTCCCACAGATGCGTGTAGACGTTCAGCGTGATCGATGGCTTGGCGTGACCGAGGCGCATCTGAACCTGCTTCGGCGTCGCTCCGTTCTTGATCAGCACGGAGGCGTAGAAGTGGCGCAGATCGTGAAGCGTAGTGCCCTCGGGGACGCGCACCTTGCTGCCGGACTTCGCGAGGTAGGCGTTCGCCCGCTTGATGTTGCGGGCCCACAGCTTCGCCCAGCTTCCGCGCCGGATCGCCCCGCCCGTCTCGCTCGTGTACAGCAGCCGGGCATGGCGCCACACGGGCTTACGCCGGTTCGTCCGGTCCTCGATGTGCACGACCCTGGGCGGGAACTCCTTGCGGTGCCGCTCGATCTCGTCGACAACAGACTTCCCCTGGGGAACTGCCCTGTAGCTCTGCTTGGTCTTCGGCTCCCCCAGGTACGGCACGCCCTTGTCGGGACCGATCAGCTGCTGCTTGACCATGACGGTCTCGGCCGGCTCGTCGTCTTCCAGGCCGAACAGCTCGCCCTGGCGGAGTCCGGTGGAAGCCGCCTGCCGCACCAGGGCCCGGTACTGCGGGGACGCGGTGACGATCAGCGCCTTCACGGCCTCCGGGTCGAGCGGGTGGATCTCCGGATAGAACACCTCGGGCGGCTTGAGACCCTCCCACGGGTACTTCGGGATGATGCCCTCTTGGTGAGCCATCTTCAGGATGCTGGTGCAGACGTTCCAGGGCGTCGCGAACGTCGACGGGGCGATGACCGCGAACCGATCTTTGATCCACTTCTGTCCGTCTGCCCGTTGGATACTGCCGATCTGCCGGTTGCCGAAGGTCGGGTAGATGTGCAGCCGTAGCGCCCGCTCGACATTCGTCTCGGTCCGCTCGCGGTGTACGGCCATCTCCTGCCAGCGCTCAGCAACGACCTTGAACTTCTGTTTGCCAAGTTCCCGGTTCACGAACGTGCCGCCGTCGAGTTCGGCCGTTACCTTCGCGGCCCGGGACTCCGCGGCCGTCTTCTTCGCGAAGTTCTCCTTGCACTGCTTGCCGGACAGATCCCGGTAGCGCACCTGCCAGCGCTTCCCGGCTCCGTGCTCCGTGCTCGGGTACACGGTCGCCGTCTTGGTGCTGTGTGCTTCGCACGGCTCGGCGTCGGCCGGCGGTCGGGCCAGGTGCCAGCGGTCATACACGTCAGCCATCAGTCCCCCTCCCTCCAGAGCAAGACGCGCCAGCCATGAAGTGGCGTGCCTTCTGGAGGGGTTCATTACCGTTTCGGGTCATGCTGCGCATCGGCCTCCGATCTCTTCAGCGTCGTACTTGTCGAGCGCTTCGGCGTCGTACAGGACGTGTCGACCCCGCCTGATGAAGCACTGCGGGCCGGTTCCGGCGTAGCGCCAGTAGCGGACGGTCGCGGGCGACGTGCGGTAGCGCTCGGCGACTTCCGCAGTCGTCAGGTACCTCTTCATGACGTCCTTCCTGAAAAATCAGGGGTGGCGGCGGGCAGGGTGCCCGCGTGTGTCCGAGGTTCTGATTTCTGCGTCACCGCGTCATCTGTGTCACTCATGGCCTCTGGCCTGCGGTTTTGTGATGACGCAGAGGGTTGGGGATGCGTCATCGGTGACGCAGGCGCGCGTCATGGGATGACGCAGGTGACGCGCGATGACGCAGCCGAAGCCGTCCTGCGTCATCCGGATCGCAGCAGCTCAGGGGCTGTTTCGGGCCCCGTGGTGACGCGGGTGACGCAGCATTCCCTTTCTTAGGAAAAAGAGAGGGGGTGTCTGTTGTGGTGCGGTGCCGCTTCAAGCGTGAAGAAGGAGCCGCTTCGCGGCGCGTCTTGGGGCGGCGTTCCGCCGAACAGCAAGAGGAGCACCCCCCGCCCGTGTGCCCGGGGTGCTCCTCTTGCTTGTCCGTGCCGGTCGCGGATGCCGGTCAGAGCAGCGGGTGTTGCTCGTGGGGTGGTAGGGCCGGGCGTTGGGTCATTTCGATGTAGCGGCCTTCTTTGGTGCGGCCCCAGTCGATGAGGACGCCTCGGGCGGCGAGGGTGGGCTGAAGGCGCTTGAGGCGGTCCGAGAGAACTTTCCCGGTGGTGGGCCACCCTTTGGGCAGGGGGCGAAGTTCGTCGCCGCTGTAGAGGCCGGTGAGGCAGTTCAGCCACTCCGAGGACGTCATCCGCGTTTCCGTGCCCGGGTCGAGGGTGGCGGCGTGCTTGAGGACGGTCTGCGCGAGCAGGTCGCCTTCGATGACGTCGTCGTTGAGGTCGTCCAGGCTGCTCCGGTAGGCGGGGAGCGTACCGAAGCCGGTCGCGGCGTCGATCTGCGCGCACAGGTGCGCGAAGTCGGCCATCCGCAGGTCGGTGGGGATGTCGGCGTCGGTCGCCCGGACCTTGACGGTGAGGTCGAGGAGGGAGCCGAGGATGACAGGCAGGGCTGCTTCGAATTCGGTCCAGAGTTCCGCCTCGGTCCGCCGCACCCTGGGGCGCTCCAGGCGCAGCGGTAGAAGGCGTTCGGCGAGGTCGGGGCGGATGACGCCGACGTCGATGCCGGTCAGGAGCAGGGGGCGGCGGTAGCGGGAGCGGACGACGTCGCCGTCGCTGAAAAGGGCGCGCTTGATGCTCTCGGCTCCGGTGACGATGCAGCACATCAGGTCGGACAGGTCCGGGGCCAGGTGGCTCAGGTTGTCCAGGGCAGTGACCCATCCGGCGGCGACTGCCGTGATCAGGTTCTCTTCGTCCTTCGGGGCGCGGCGCAGGTCGCCGGTCATGCCCTCGATGATCCGAACCAGCATCCGCCCCGCCGTGGACTTGCCCGCGCCTTGCGGGCCGGTGAGGAAGGGGGCGGGAACCGGCACGGACGGGCCGAGGCAGCCGATGAGCCAGGCGAGGGCCAGGCATTCGGTCTCTGCGGTGGCGAAGTTGGTCAGCCTGAGCAGGAGGTCGATGCCCTTGCCGTCGGTGTCCGTGGCCGGCAGGGGCAGTTCCCCGGTGAGCTGGGTGCGCCGCCAGCACACCTCGCGCGGGTCGGGGGTGCAGATGTCCCACCCGGTGGGGTGGACGCGGACGGACTGCCCGTCGTCGCGGCCCAGGTCCAGCCACGTCGCACCGTCGTATCCGGGGGCGACGCGGATGTGCGTGGGCTGGACGTCCTGGCTCAGCGCGAGTGCTTCGATCAAGTCCAACGCCTCCTTGAGTGACGTGCCGTTGAACACGCCGATCCCGTCGTTGAAGAGACCGACCATGAGTTCCTGCCGGTGGCTGCCCGTGGTGCCCTGGGAACGGATCGGGCGAGCCACGGGGTGGCCGTTCTTCTGCGCGTAGACGGTGCCTTCGGTGGTACGGAAGTACCGGAAGTGGGCTTGCGCGTAGTCGGTGATGACCTCGCGGGCCGGGGTCTTCTCCTCCTCGGACATGGCTCACATCCCCAGTGCGGTGCGGGCGTTGGTCCACGCGTCATTGCAGTGCCGAACGGTCTCGCCCTTGGCCTGCGCGGCGGCGAACAACCGCGCGACGTGGGCGTCAGTCAGGCAGCCACACCCGCCGTGGGCGGACAGCACGGCGAGGAAAGTCCGGTAGACGGTCGTGTGGACCGCACTGCGGGCCTCGGCGATGCGCTGCTCGGCCATGCAGATGCCACGCTCCAGGTAGACGGGCGTGCGGTGACGACACTTCCCTCCCCCGACCCGCGCGGGCACGGTGACGACGGGCCGTGCAGGCCGGACCGTGGAGGGCTTCTTCACGGCCAGCGCGCGGACGGCGTCGGGCAGATCGGTCATGGTGCCGGTTCCGGGACCGAGCCACCGCGCGTAGGACATAAGCGACTTGATGTCGACGCCGGGCCGCACAGCGTTCGCGGACTGCATCGGACCCCGGTAGATCCAGTGCTCGCCCCGCGTCGTCGGCACCAAACGGGTGGCGGGTAGGGCCTCACGGGCCCATGCGATGGCTGCCGCGTCGTCCAGGTCGACCACTGTCAGCCCCGCTCCACCGGGGTGGTAGGCAACGGCGGCCGCCTTGCGCCACGCGGATGCCCATGCTGGCGAGGTGAGGACGCGGGGGTCGGTGGTGGCTGCGGCCCAGGCGTGGCAGACGCCGGCGCACTCGCAGGGGCCGGCGTTCTTCATGTTCGACCGGCCGCCGCACGCGTTCCCCTTGCATGCACGGCAGTTGCCGAACGGCACTTTGCCGCGGCGCAGGGGCAGCACGGGCACGCCAGACGCCGCGAGGCTCAGCGCAGTGTGCAGGGGATACGGGGTTGTGGTCATGCGGCGGCCCTCCCTTCCAAGGCGAGGAACTGCGTTGCGATCCAATGGGAGTAGGCCGGGGGTACGGCCTTGCGGGCTTCCAGGTTGGTCATCCAGGTGCAGCCCATGGCGTCGGCGTAGGCACGCTCGCCCTTGTGTGCGAAGGACAGCAGGTCTTTGCGGTGCCAGCAGGGCGGGACCAGGTCACCGCCACCGCCCCACGACGTCTCGAAGGCGCGGTGGCGGCGGACGTTGAGGCCGAATTGGGTGCCGCACAGCAGGTAGTCCGGGCGCAGCATGCCCGCGGCGGCGGTCTCGGGGACGTTCTCCATGACCCACGGTCGGCCGGTGGCCTGCATGGTCTCCCGCCCCGCGTCGATCAGATCGGGGTGGGCGTCCGGGTTGCCGCGCCACCTGGTGACGGTGGCGTACCGCTCGCACGGCCAGGACCCGTGGACCAAGTCGAAAGTGTGGCCGTGCTGGGCGGCATAGGCCAGGGCGTCAGCCTGGACGAAGGTGAAGGGGTAGTTGGCCTGCGGGGCGATGTCGACGCCGACGACGTCGCATCCGGCGAGGTAATAGCCCATGGACAGGCCGCCCGCACCGCAGCACAGGTCCAGCACCCGCAACCGGTTAGGGCGCCGCAGCGGCAGCAGACGGGCGTTCATGCCGCCACCCCCAGCCGGTCCGCGGCCACCAGCGACAGAGCGGCGGTGCCAACGTGGCGGGTGTAGGCCGGGGGGATGCACTCGCGAATGCCGTCGCGGTTCATCCACGGCACCCCGAGCACGCGACGGGCCAAGTCGACGCCGGAGAAGTTGCCGACGAACTGGCCGTAGTGACCGGGCGGGACAGGGCGGCCCATCTTGGCCTGCGGCACCAGGTGCGCGGAGTGGCTGGGCTGGTCGAGGGTGAAGCCGCCGCCGGTCTCGAAGAACCGGTGCCGGTAGTTGGCCAGGCGGAACATCTGCCCGCACAGCATCACCGGGACATGCAGCTTGGGCGCCGCGCCGCGCACGTTCTCCAGCACCCACGGTCGGCCGGTCGCATTGAGCGCGTCGCGGGTGGGGCCGATCAGATCGGGATGGTCGTTGCCGCGCAGGCGCTGGCACTCACTGTCGTGCTGGCAGGGCGGGGAGGCGTGGATGAAGTCGAACTCCATCCAGTGCTCCTGGAGGAAGGCGACGGCGCTGGCCTGGATGAACCGGTAGGGGTAGCGGGGCTGCGGGGCGATGTCGACGCCGGTCACGTCGAATCCGGCGTCGGCGTAGCCCTTCGCGGCACCGCCCTGGCAGCAGTACAGGTCCAGCAGGCGGGGCCGTTTGTCAGTGGGATGGGTCATCCTTGTTTTCTCCGGTTCCTTCGAGGGGTCGGGGTGAGGCAGCCGCGGTCTTTGGCGGGAGGCGGCTGCCTCTTCAGGCGAGACAGGGGGGAATGGCAATGACGACGGCCTGGCTGGTGCTCGCGGTCGGAGACGCACGGCAGCACGGCGGAAATGACGGCTACGACGACAACCCGAGCGAGCACTACAGCTGGGACAGCACCGTCCCCAACTCCGGCCAGATAGCGGCCGGGGACGTGATCGCCGTCTGGAACAAGCAGGAACTCATCGGCGTCTCGGTCATCGAGGACATCGAGACCGGCCAGGCCGAAAAGGCCCGCTACTCCTGCCCGCAGTGCTCACGGGCGGACTTCAAGCGCCGCACCCGGCTCACGCCGGCCTGCCGGTGCAACCAGTGCGGAGCACTCTTTGACGAACCGGTGCAGCGGATCGAACCCGTGACCACCTACCGGTCTCTGCACGCGGCGCAGTGGAAGGACGGGCGCGGCACTCTGACGGGCCGACAGCTGCGGGCGCTGTGCGACTCCCCGAACTCGCAGCTGAGCATGCGTCCGGCGCGATGGGAGAAGCTGCGCGCGGCTCTGGAAGAAGCCTCCGGCCCCGGCTGGCCCGACCCGGACGAGACGGGCCACGGAGCCTGGCGGCCGGTACGTGGCGGGCACCGCATCGTGCGCACCCGCACCCGCAACGGCCAGCAGGGGTTCCGTGCGCAGCTGCTGAGCGAGCAAGGCGAGAACTGCGCCCTCAGCGGCCCCGCTCCCGCAGCCGTGCTGGACGCGGCACACCTGTACGGATACGCCGAAGCCGAAGAGCACTTCGAACACGGGGGGCTGTTGCTCCGGTCAGACCTGCACCGGCTGTTCGACCGCGGCCAGATCAGCATCCGGCCAGACACTGGCCTGATTGACGTCGACGCGAGCCTGCACGGTTACCCGCTCTACGAGCAGCTGCACGGCCAGGCCCCACACGCGCGCCTGCGCCCTGAGCATCGCTCCTGGCTGGCCGCGCACTGGCACGAGCACCGCAGCTGAGGTGCTCAGCCGTGGAAGTGGTTGCGCTTAAAGACGGCTTTGCGGATGTTGACCGTGGTGTCGCCCTGGTGGCCGCTCGTGCTGAAGATCTGCGCGGCGATCCATCCGCCGAAGATGACGGCGGTCAGGATGATGAGCTGGGTGATGAACGCGGTGAGCGCGGCGATGAACGCGGTGAGCAGGATCAGCCCGCCGCAGACCGCGAGGAAGCCGATGCCCCCGAGGGCGACGTTCACGGCCGCGCGGGACACGGGCGGCTTGGCGGTGACCGGTTCCGGGCGGGCGGGTTCGATGGCGTAGCCGGTGACGACGCGGCCGTCCGGGAGGACGATGCTCGCCACCGCCGGAACGGTGCCGGGCTGCACCGGCACGACCGGCGCCGGGGTGGCTTTGGCGAGCGGGTACGGGCTGGGCTGGTGGACTTCCGCGGCCCGCTGTACGGACGCGCCGCGGGTGTGGTCGGGGTACATGCGGAATCCCTTCCGGCACAGGGCCAGGGAGGCAGAGACGCCCCCTTGAGGGGCGCTGCGGAGGGGCATTTCGGGGTCTGACCTGCGTGCTTCCCTGACTCCCTGAACGATCATTTGTGCAGGTCAGGGCCAGAGAGTCGGATCAGGGAGGTGGTCAGGGAGTTCTCCCTGCCTCCCTGACCCGTCGGCGGTGCGCTCCCTGTCATCCGTCGGAGGAAGCGGAACCATCTCCGTCGCGGTTGGCGAGTGCGCGGGCCACGCGATCGCGGGAGACGACCATCACGCCGTCGGACTTGTACGGCTCGGCACCGGCGTCGTCCAGGACACGCTTGAGGTCGATGAACGACCAGCCGCCGTACGCGTCCGCGTTCCGCGTGGCGAGCCGCGCCAGCACGTCCTTGGTCCGCACGCGCGGTGCGTCGCCGACGACGGCGGCGATGTCGGCCAGAGGGTCGTGCTCTTCTTCTCGCGCGATGGCGTGCAGGGTGGTGACACCATCGCGCAGGGCCTTTGCCCGGTCGGTGATGGCCTCGGCTGCGTCGTCGTCGATGTAGTGGGTGCGCACCGTGATGGACGACTGTCCGGCGGGGATGGTGATCCCGTCGGAGGCGACGACCAGGGTTCCCCGGTCCAGGCCCGGACGCAGCAAGTTCGGAGCCGCCCCGCCGTCGACGGCCTTGTCCCCGAGTGCCATGCGGGCCTGGGATTCGGTGCCCAGGGCGAGGGAGGCGCGGGTGTGGGCGCCCTCGCGGACCAGCTTGGGCAGGTTCTCGTTGGTCGGGTCCTGGGTGCCCTGCCACATCAGCACGTTCACGGCCCGCCCTTGGTTGTGGATCTTCCGGACGGCCATGAAGTACCGGGAGTTGGCCTTGGAACCGCCGTAGGGACGCTTCTCGGCGTCCTTGGCCGGGCACATGAACGCCACCTGTGCTTCGTCGACCAGCACGATCAGCGGCGGGAACACGGTGCCGGGCGGCGCCTGGATACGGCGGTTCATCTCGTCCACCGCGCCTTCGACCATCTCGGTCACCTGGATCACGTGCTCATCCGTCGGACCCTGGATCAGGGTCGTGGCGAGACCGTCGAACATGGCCCAGTCGCCCACGCCCTTGAGGTCACCCATGAGGAACTGCACCGACTTGTCCAGCGCGAGCCACAGGGCCAGGGAGCGCAGGGCCACGGTCTTGCCCTGGTTCGACAGGCCCGTGATTAGGAGATGGCGCTGGTACAGGCTCAGCGCGACAGCATCCCCGCGCAGGTCCTGACCCCAGGGGGCGCGTCCCTTGGCGTAGTCGGCGGTCATCGACTCATCGGTGACCAGCGGGGACGGGCCGATCGGCTCGTCCAGCGCACCCGAGTCGGCGATCCACAGCCGCACCGTCCGCGCGGCCTGCGGGATCGTGATGAACACCTCGTATTCGTGCCGGGTGAGGTTCTCGGCGAGCTTGCGGCGCTTGTTCTGGACCTCGTTGGTCGAGACCCCGGAGGGAAGGGTCACGTCGACTTCCACACCGCATCCGGCGATCCGGATCGGACCGAGCATGGAAGCGCCAGCGTCGCCCATCTCCTTGATGGCGCGCGCCAGGGCCGGCACTCCGAGGTCACGCAGGGCCTTGACCACGATCGACGGCGTGATCGGCTCACCCTCGCCGTCGCGGACGTTAGCGGGCAGTGCCCAGCTCGGCGCGGCCTGCTGCTTGCGGCCCACGGACCACAGGGCGAGCAGCGCAAGGAACGGGCCGATCGAAAGCGCCGGGCCCCAGACAACCTGCACGATCCGGATCAGCAGCGCGATGAAGTCGATCGTCGCCGACAGAGGGGTGATGACGTCGCCGACGTGGCCGCTGTTGAGGGCCATGACGACGCCGAGGGCGACCAGGACACCGATGCTCATGCCGGCGCCGACGGCCACGCCCTTGGCGGCCTCCACGGGCGAGTGCAGGAGGTCCATGCGGCGGTGGTGGCGGGCGGCGCGGAAGCGCTGCAACCGCTCCTCCCACTCCTCTGCCGCTTCCAGGTTCCCCGCGGCTTCCGCCGCCCGGATCATCCGCTCGTACCGGGACCCGGTACGACCGTCCCAGGCCCGGCGGCCCACGATCCGCCCGCCGTTGAAGGTGTAGAGGCCGTGCCGGGCCGCAGCCCGCACCGTCGCCCGCGTCGACTCGTGGGTGGCGGCAGTCTTCACCGCGCGGCCGGACCGGATCCACAGCGGCACGGGCGGGGCCGGTGGCGCGTCGGGGACGACCGTGAGCACGGTGGGGGCGGTGTCGGGGGTCGGGGGGTCGGTGGGCTTGTGGAGGTGGACGACGTTCTCAGACATGCTGGAAGTGCTCCTGACTGCCCCCAGGGGGCGAGAGTAAGGGAGAGGGCCGGGGTGGCCGTGTCCGTGGAAAGTCCCGGTCACCCCGGCGCAAGGAACCGGCTGGTTAGAACCAGCCGGACGACTTCCTCTTGGCCTTGTCGCGGGCGGCCTCGGTCGTTAGGCGCTGACGCTCGCCGTGCAGGGCAGTCAGCTCCGCACTCAGCCGCATCTCGGCAGCGCTGCCAGTGGCGTCCATCTGCTCCTCGGCACGGCCCGTGCTGCGGCCCCGGGCGGCCCGGTAGGAGCCGCCAGCCACGGCGCGAGCCATAGCCCGGCGCTCACGGCCGTTCATCGGCCACAACTCGCCCCGGCGAACCGCTTCCAGCTTCTTCTCGGTCGCCCGGATCTCACGGTCCAGACGGCGCAGGTCGGAGTTGCTCATGTCAGATGCTCCTCAGGGAGACGGCCGCGTCTGCGGCGGCGGTGTTCGGCATGGCGGTCCTCTCAGACGTTGGCGGTGACGGTGGGGCGGCGGGCGGTGTCGGCTGCGGCGACCTTCGCGGCGGAGTGGAACCGGGGGGTGTCACCCTTGCGGCGGCGCGGCGGAACGGGCCGCTTCCGGGCACCCTTGGCCGGCTTCTCGGCGGTAGGGGGGACTTGGGTTGCGACCTGCGGCTTCTCGCGGTGAATCGGCACGACGTTGCCGGTGTCAGGAAGCACGAATTGCGGGTGCGCCAGCCCCGCGCGGATGCGTCGCGCGACGGCATCGGCGTCGGGCTGGCGCGCCTCGATCAGGCAGGTCGCGGAGGCAACGCCTCGCTTCTCCAGGCGGGGTGTCATGCCGGGTTCGGTCGGCCCGTGCACGACCTCCCACGCACGCTTCCACGCCTCCTCGGCGGGCAGCGTGCCGAAGGGCGCGGCGGAGACCAGACGGCGCGCGACTCGCAGCACGTCGCCGTGGTGACGACGGCGACGGGCCGCGTGGCGGCGGCGCTCCTTGGCGTCCTCGTCGCGGGCGGCGAAGGTGGAGACCCACTGGCGGATCTCGAAGACAGCCGGACCCAGCACCGTGACGGCAGCGAGTCCGGCGCCGGCCGCCGCAGCGTTGTCCGCCGACAGCCCGTGCGGGCCGTCGACCAGGGAGAGGCCGTAGCCGTAGTTGATGGACGCCGCGAACCCAGCGCAGGCAGCGACCAGGGCCCGCAGGAGCCAGCGCACCCAGCCGGGCGCGGAGCGCGCATCGGCGTAGGCGACACCAGCCGCCATCACCCACGCCGCACCCTCCAGCCCCAGCGGGACGGGCAGCAGCATCACGGAGATGCCGACGAAGTGCACGATCTGCGCGGGCAGGGAGGCGAGCCCGGAGGCGACGACCAGGGCGAGGGTGCCGTTTCGGTAGATCCGCTCTGGCGTCAACGCCACGGCCCAGCGCTCGGCCCGCTCCCGGCGGCGCTCCTGGCGATCGGCGCGGTCGGCCTGCTTGTCGGCACGGGCCTGTTCCCGCAGCCGCGCCGCCCGCTCATCGGCCGTCTTCTGGCGCTCGGCCCGACGGTCCTCGGCGGCTGCGGCGTCGATGCGGCGCTGCTCGGCCTCGGCGGCCTGGTCGGCCCGCCGCTCCTGGCGGTAGGTGCTCATGCTCATGAGGCACCGCCCCAGGTGATGACGCCCGCGACGACCAGCAGGGCTCCGGCCAGGCACGTCAGGTCGATAGCGCGGCGCAGGCGGCCGAACTTGGCCACCGCGATGCGGGACAGGGTGGCGATGTGTGCGGGGCGGTCGTCCTCGGCGAACGCTTCGCGGATCTCGTCGGGGGTGAGAGTCGCCCACTTCGGGAAGCCCTGCGGGCGGGCCCCGCCCAGGTTCGGGCGGACCGTCCACAGCAGGTAGTTGGCGGCGGCCAGCAACACCGCCACACCGGCCGCGCCGAACGCGAGGGCGGCGGTGGGCAGGTGGACGCTGGTGGCGACCGTCCAGGCTCCGGCCAGCATGGCGCCGGTGAACGCCAGCAGGAGGGACGCCTTGGTGTCAGTGCGAGCCAGTTCGGCCTTGACCTCCGCGTGCGCGGCGGTCAGCGCGGTGTCCCGGTAGCTCACGCCCCCACCTCCGGCACGAACGCCGGGGCGGAGGACAGATTCGCAAGCTCCCGCCGGGCGGCCAGCACCCGGCGCCGCGCCCGACGCAACCGACGCTCATCCAGCTCCGATGGCACCCGGTCCAGCAAGGCAATCTGCACATCCAGCAGCGCGACACGAGCGGAGATGAGCGGCATCTCCGCCTCGATCGCATCCAGCTCCGCGTCCGTCGGCTCACGGTCGAAATCAGCGGCGGTAACAACCGCCTGAACAGGAACGATGTACCTCATTGGGTCGTGCTCCTCTCACAGTGGAACGGCCCAACTGCGGCTCCCGGGGTGCCACCCGGGAGCCGCGCGCCGTTGAAGTCGGTAAGTCCGGCTCCCCTCAGCGCTGCTCGTACGCGACGAGCAGCGGAGGCAACCGGCCGCAGACATGAGCGCTGCGGAGAGTCGAATCGCGCTGTACCTCACACGGAGATCCCGTGTGGCTGCCTTCTTGGCCGAGGAGAGGCGGCGTGATCCCCATTCAGTTGTCAAGGAGCCGGCGCTTCCTTCGAGCCCGTTTCACGGAGCCCTCCGGGCGGCGGACACAGGTGTGTCGAGGCGACCGCCGCTCAACCGATCCGACCGGCGGGCACATCCCTAAGGTTCCCTAGGGTTCCCTGTGGTGTCAAGCGGTAAGCTAGGGAACCTCAGGGATCTGACGACGAGGAGCGGACGACATGGCAGGCCAGGCCGACAATCGGGCGCCTTACGCGAGGATTGCCGCCCACTACGCGGAGCTGATTACGTCTGGTCAGCTACAGCCAGGAACCCTCTTGCCGAGCATCAAGAACCTCTCGGAAGAGTGGAAGGTGAGCACGGCGACAGCCGAGAAAGCCCTGCGCAAGCTGCGCAACGAGGGGCTCGTCCGTGGCATCCACGGCATCGGCACCGAAGTACTGGACCAGCCGACTCCGATGTCCTCCGGAGCTCAGCGGCAGGACCGGGAACGCCGTACCGGCTCTAGCTGGGGGGACGGCGAGCGGTCCGACTCGCACCAGGCGGCCGTGGTGCCCGCGCCCTCTGAGGTGGCGCAAGCACTGGACATTCAGCCCGGCTCCGAGGTCGTTCGCCGTAGCCGCGTCTACAGGGACCGGCACGGCATCGTGGCTCACAGCACGTCATGGATTCCCGCTCGGTACGGGAAGCTGATCCCGCAGCTAGCAGCGAGTGAACGCCTGACGGGGGGAACCTCGCTTCAGCTCATTGCCCAGGCAACCGGGCATCCGATCAGCCACCGCATCGACACAGCCTCTGCCCGCCAACTGACGCCGGAGTACGCGCGGCTCTTGGAACTGGACCCCGACAACCCGCCGGCCGAACCTGTGGTCGTGATGACCGCGAAGTTCGTCGACAGCGAGGGCAACATCGTGGAGTACGGCGTCGACCTCGGAGGGCCGGGCCGGACATGGCGCACAGAGTCGGAGGTCACCTCGTGACGGTCGTGGATGACACGCTCGTGAGCATGCTCGAAGACCGACTAGATACGCTGCTTGCGGTTCGCCGGGCTGGCACAATCACGCCCGAAGCCGAAGCAGAGGTGGCTACCATCTCCCGAACCTTGACGAGACCGATGTCCCCACACCGACCGTTCTGCGTCCTGATGGCCGGACTACCCGGCTCCGGCAAGACCACGCTCTCCCGCGCTCTCACGGCTCGCGGGTTCGTACGACTGTGCCCGGATGAGGAGATGCACCGCCGGCACGGCGTCTACGGAGTCGACTTCCCCCGGGGCACCTTTCCCACCCTTGAACGGCCGGTCCTCGAAGACGTGGCGGTCGACCTCCGGGAACAGCTCAAGGCCGGGCATGATGTCGTCGTCGACCACGGCTTTTGGACCCCGGAGGACCGGGCGCGATGGCAAGCCATCGCCACCGAGGCTGGCGCGGTCCCCGTACTCGTCTACCTCGCAGCCAGCCATGATGAGCTCTGGGCACGGATCAGCAAGCGCAACGAGTTCCACGCAGACGATCCGAACTCGATCTACTTCTCGGAGAGCGACCTCCAGCGGTACCGAACCCGGTTCGTCCCCCCTCAAGCAGACGAACCGCACCTCCTCTACGAGGGCGACCCTGCGGACGTGATAGCGGCCATGGAATCCTCTCGCCCCTGACGCAGTACGGGCTTAACCGCAGATCACCCTGCGGTTCCCCGTCTCGGTTTCCGCCTCATTCACCCCCGTCCGGAGGTGTGCAAGCCCGTTGACGCGCCGGAGCGAGGTACGGGCCCGTGTTCCGTCTTTAGCAACGCTTTAGGTTCACTGGCGAAGGAAAGCCGTCCAATTGGTTAAGGAGGCGCATCCTATCCCAATGGTTTTTGGCGCGAGCCGCCATTAGCGAAGAAGTCTCTTGCAACCTGGACATCCAACCCAGTGGACCGCCACTCGTGGGGCGGGAAGAACACAGGGTCCGATCCGGCGACGACATCGTATGTCACCGAAATACCCTCCATATCCACGCTCATCTTAGCTATTTCCGGGAGCGGAGCTTCACGGATCGACTCAAGCATCCGGCCGATATAAACAACATCGCCATCGCTGGCTTTAATCATCTGCCCGAGGGTTCGATAGTCAATGATTGCGCAACCAGAGCTCTCTTTTTCGAAAAACATCCCTGAGTTCTGCGATGTCACAATGAGAGCCTTGAGTACTATATGGCCGTCACTGAGAGGCGTTGGGTCCAGAGAAAGGACTCGCTCAGCCAGAAGGTTGATTCCAGCTTCCGATCCTAACGTTTCGAGCACGCTAGTCACCTGGTCAAAGGCTTTCGAGAGGCCGCCCTTGTTCAGGGCCCGAAGGTAGTCTTTCGCCCAGTAGGCTGGGAGGGTCGCTTTAGCCTCAATAGCGAAAACAAAATATCCAAGCGTTTCCTCGCGCGAAATAACCAGTAGATCGATATCGGGAGCCTTTGAATCGATCGAGGCGAGTTGGACATTCCGCTGCACCAGGAAGCCGGCTTCCCCGAACATCGATGCGAGGCGATCGACAAATTGATCCCCAAGCTTATTGCTGACTCTAGAAAGGAACCAGTTCGGGTCTCGACTGGCTTGGACTCTCAACAGGTGTGCCGGTATGTCATCGTCAATTATGCTCTCGGCGGTCATTAGGAGTTCCGGGAGCGCGGGATGGTCGACGATATTGTAATACATTGGCTGGAGCTTCTTGTTAGGCGAGTACGTCAGATCGCCAAGAATGGAGCGAATTTCCGAGTCGGTCAATCCGGTGCCGACTACGAGTTCCTCTACGATCTGATCCTTTGGGAACTGGAAGGATGCCCAAGTAGAATTAGCCCTAGCATAGTATCTATGATAGAGCGCCTTGGCGAGGAGATACTCGTACACGCGACGGAAACTCTCGTAGCTGTATCCCTTCAGGGAAATCTCGGCGGAGGCAGCGTCCAGCAGATCAAACTTCAGGCGCGCACGCACCTTAGCCTCGGCGAGTGTTGACGCGAAAGCCTCCACGATGTGCTCGCCATTGCCGTATTCTTCTTTGCCGCGCAGCAATTCTTCGATCTCAGGACTATTCACGCCCTGACGGTGCATCTCGATGCCGTCCAAAATTGTGGCATTCCACCCCTGGGCGAACTGTCGAGGTATAGAAGGGTCGGCGAATTCGATGGATATCCGGTTTTGCTCAAATTTCCACGAGAAGGATCCTGGTGAGTTGTAACTGTAGTACAGATACTCTCTGATGAGGTAGTAATGCGACAGGAATTCTAGATCTTCGAATACTACCCCGATATCGCTTTCTCTGGTTGATGTGGTGCTCTTTATGAGCAAAGGCAGCGCGACGTCAAGGCCTCTCTTAAGCATATTGGCCAACCCGTTCATCTCGGGACGGGAGTCGGCCATCGATATAGCCCCGAACACATCGCGAAGGACAGAAGGTGCGGGCATCTTGAAAATTTCCCGACTCGCCATTTCCTTATCGATGGCTTGTTCGAGCGATTTGAGCTGCTCGATGCTCATCTAAGTCAACCTTCCGACTTCAGACCTGGTTGGCGCACGTCAGCCGGGCTGATGGAAAACGAAGGAAAATGGATCTGCCAGCTGGCCGCCATGCACGACGCATTTGTCGATTTCCAACTCCCTGTCGGCCAAAGAAGCCACGAACCCCCTAGAGTCCTTCCAGTCAGCCCTAAGCTGACGCCCGAAAGAAAGGCCAACGACCGACGATGCGCCGGCCTGCTTCAGTGCGTAGGCGGCACTGACCATAGTGCCACCGGTCGTGAAGGTGTCATCGAACAACAGTATTCGTTGCCCCTTTACGGCAGGGCTTGCGGTAAACAAGCCCGGCACTATCTGCGCCCGCCGCGTTTCCGCCTTCGAAGCCTCATTCTTATATAGAGCGCCGCTGACCCATTCGGAGGAGAAGTCCCGTACAGTATCAATCACGGCATCTAAATGCCGGAGTCCTCCACGTGTAGAAGAATGCGATGGCATCGCAACGCGCAGATTAAATTCCCCGCCGTAAAAACTCTCCACGCATCGTAGATGCTGCGCCATGAACGTCCACAGGAGTGACCCTAATGGCAGCCTTAACCATGCATCGGAAGGCTCATTTTTGGCGCACGCCAGAATTCCCTCAAGGCCAGCATTGAGGGAATAGCAAATCGGAACGAATCCATCTAGCACCGACGACAGAGTGTGCCGGCAGTCGTAACAGCGCTCATAAGGCGTTCCCTGCGGGCCAACTCGCGTTGGGGTTCGGCATAAGGAGCATGTGCCAGCATCCTCAGGCAGGACTGACGGGGCGGCGTGTTTCTCGTGCAGCCACTGCACCCAGTTCCTGGTACTCCAGTCACGATCGTTAGGACGCAGAAAACGGCGGTAGGACAACCTCGACCCCCTGTGTGCAGCTCGAACCCCACCGCAAGGCTAGTCATGCCGTCCGCCAGCAGGCAATCACCTAGCGTCAAACAGGAGCTGCGTTGGGGCCTGCGCCTCCTCTGCGCGAACGGGACGCATCAGGATTTCGAGCATCTGTTCGGTACTCGCCACGGGGGTGGCCCGCTGAGCCTCAACCATCTTCTGCGCCCAAGGCTGCTGATCCACAAGGGACTGGAGCAACAGCACGTGCCGACCCTGCTCGGCTGCCACGCGAGCCTGCATCTTGGCGCCAGAAGTCCCCGACGCCTCGATCACGACGCTGCCCAGGCTGATCCCAGACGTGACGTGGTTTCGTCGCGGGAAAGTATCTCGACCAGGTGAACGGGAAGGCCAGAACTGAGAGGTAATTAGGCCTTGCTCGGCGATTTCCTCCGCGAGATCAAAGTTCTCTTTCGGGTAGCACCTTGTAATGCCCGTGCCGATTACTGCGATGGTCCGACGCTCGAAATGGAGTGCTGTGCGGTGCGCGGCCGAATCGACACCGCGAGCCAGACCTGACGAGATCGTGTACCCGGCTTCACTGAGTTCACGCGCCACCATGCGGGCTCGTGAAAGGCCCAGATCTGTTGCGTCACGCGTACCTACGACTGCGACTGAGCGCGCGTCAGCTTCATAATCGAGCTTCCCGCGGTAGAACAAGAATGGAGGCAGATCGGTTACGGTCCGCAGATTCTCGGGGTACTCAGGATCTAGTACCGTGACTAGACTGGCTCCGACTCCCCTGGCCTGCTCCAACTCGCCTTCAACGCGGCTGAAGTGCTCGCTCAGAGCACGCGCCCTTAGGCCTTCACGGAGTACCGGAAGGGCCTTCCGAGCGGCGGCAGATTCTTCGGGGATGAACCCCTCACACAGGCTGTCGAGGTGCCCCTTCAACGCACACCGGGCGATCAGTGACCAATCGACGCTCTTACCCTCTATGCGGAGTGAGCAAAGCGCTAACAAGCGCATCCGTGCTTCATCGATCATCTCTATCTCCTTCTACTCAAAGATCACTGTTCGAAGGATCGATGACTGAAAGTCTAGAGGTCAGGTACACCACGCTGCCACCGTTACACACTCCGAGAATGGACGGACTGTGGGCTTGCAGCAGATGACCCAGATGACCTGCGCCGATGGAACGCAAGTCACAGCTGGCATACCCGGAGCGTCACCCGAACGTGACCTTCCGCCGCGCAGCGGCGTTCATGCGTCCAACCTGATGCGCGACCCCGAGTCGATGCTTGTCCTGGTCTTTGTCCAGTGCACCGCCGACCGCCGCCGTTCGCCAACGTGCGCGCACTCCATCTGACCTGCCCCGTGAACCCCGACGAACGCCCCCGGACGGCCACGCGGACAGTTGGAAAGCGTGTTGGGGGCAACCCCTCGCGAGCTGAAATCTCGCATCTTCCGCCGCCTGAACCTGCAAGACAACGGTCGTGCCCTGGGGATGCCAAATCGAGGGGGGCGGGGCCTCTGCAGTAGCGGCTCGTTACGGGACGACCCGGCCGCACGCGAGGGCACAACGAGGGCACAACAGCTTCGCGCGGGTTCAACGTCAGCCAACGCCAACAAACGTCATATGCCCTGGTCAGCGGCGTAGCTTGACAGTTTCCACAGATGATGCGGGCGAGGGCGGCACCTCCGCACAAGGTGCCGCCCTCGTTTAGGTGCCGGAGCCTGCGGCGGGGCTGGTGAGGGTTCGGGGCCCCGCCGACGGCTCCGGTGGGCTGGTCGCCGGTCGCCGCGGACGCGCTGGGCGCCCGCGGCGACCGGAGCGGTCAGCGGCTGTCGCTGCCCTTGCTCTCCGCGGCCGCGCGGCCCGCCTCCAGTCGTGCGACCGGGATGCGGAACGGGGAGCAGGAGACGTAGTCCAGGCCCACCTCGTGGAAGAAGTGGACGGACTCCGGGTCGCCGCCGTGCTCGCCGCACACACCGAGCTTGAGGTCCGGGCGGGTGGCCCGGCCGGCCGCGGCGGCGTTGCGGACGAGGGAGCCGACGCCGTCCTTGTCGATGGTCTCGAACGGGCTGACGCCGAAGATGCCCTTCTCCAGGTACGCGGTGAAGAAGCTGGCCTCGACGTCGTCGCGGCTGAAGCCCCAGACCGTCTGCGTGAGGTCGTTGGTACCGAAGGAGAAGAAGTCGGCGGACTCGGCGATCTGACCGGCCGTGAGGGCGGCGCGGGGCAGCTCGATCATCGTGCCGAGGGTGAGCCGGAGGCTGACGCCGTGGGTCTGCTCGACCTCGGCGATGACCTGCTCGGCCTCCTCGCGGACGATCTCCAGCTCCTGGACGGTGCCCACCAGCGGAATCATGATCTCCGCACGCGGGTCGCCCTTGGCGTTCTTGCGCTCGGCGGCCGCCTCGGCGATCGCGCGCACCTGCATCGCGAACAGGCCGGGGATGACCAGGCCGAGGCGGACGCCGCGCAGGCCCAGCATCGGGTTCTGCTCGTGCAGCTTGTGCACGGCCTGCAGAAGCCGGAGGTCGTTCTCGTTGGCGTCCTTGCGGGCCTCGGCGAGCGCGACCCGGACCGAGAGCTCGGTGATGTCGGGCAGGAACTCGTGCAGCGGCGGGTCCAGCAGCCGTACGGTCACCGGCAGCCCGTCCATCGACTCGAACAGCTCGATGAAGTCGGCCTTCTGCAGCGGCAGCAACTGGGCGAGCGCGGCGTCCCGGTCGGTCTCGGTGTCGGCCAGGATGAGGCGCTCGACCATCTCGCGGCGCTCACCGAGGAACATGTGCTCGGTGCGGCACAGGCCGATGCCCTGGGCGCCGAACCGGCGGGCGCGGGCGGCGTCCTCGGCGTTGTCGGCGTTGGCCCGCACGCGCAGCCGGCGGACCCGGTCCGCGTACGCCATGATCCGGTGGACGGCCTTGACCAGCTCGTCCGCGTCGTCGGCGCCGGCGTGCATCCGGCCCTCGAAGTACTCCACGACCGGGGAGGGCACGACCGGCACCTCGCCGGCGTAGACCTTGCCGGTGGAGCCGTCGATGGAGACGACGTCGCCCTCTTCGATGACGGTGCCGTCGCCGGTCGTCATCCGGCGGGACTTGGTGTCGACCTCCAGCTCCTCGGCGCCGCAGACACAGGTCTTGCCCATACCGCGGGCGACGACGGCGGCGTGCGAGGTCTTGCCGCCGCGGGAGGTCAGGATGCCCTCGGCGGCGATCATGCCGTTGAGGTCGTCGGGGTTGGTCTCCCGGCGGATCAGGATGACCTTCTCGCCGGAGCGCGACCACTTGACCGCGGTGTACGAGTCGAAGACGGCCTTGCCGACCGCCGCGCCCGGGGAGGCGGCGATGCCGCGGCCGATCATCTCGGACTTCGCGCCCAGGTCGAAGCGGGGGAACATCAGCTGGGCGAGCTGCGCGCCGTTGACCCGCTGGAGCGCCTCGGCCTCGTCGATCAGGCCCTGGTCGACGAGCTGGGTGGCGATCCGGAAGGCGGCACCGGCGGTGCGCTTGCCGACCCGGGTCTGCAGCATCCACAGCTTGCCGCGCTCGATGGTGAACTCGATGTCGCACAGGTCCTTGTAGTGCGTTTCGAGCGTCTCCATGATCTGCATCAGCTGGTCGTAGGACGCCTTGTCGATCTGCTCCAGGTCCGCGAGCGGGACCGTGTTGCGGATACCGGCGACGACGTCCTCGCCCTGCGCGTTCTGCAGGTAGTCGCCGTAGACGCCCTGGTGGCCGCTGGCGGGGTCGCGGGTGAAGGCGACGCCGGTGCCGGAGTCGGGGCCGAGGTTGCCGAAGACCATGGAGCAGACGTTGACGGCCGTGCCGAGGTCGCCGGGGATGCGCTCCTGGCGGCGGTAGAGCTTGGCGCGGTCGGTGTTCCAGGAGTCGAAGACCGCGCGGACGGCGAGGTCCATCTGCTCGCGCGGGTCCTGCGGGAAGTCCCGGCCGGTCTCCTTGGCGACGATGTCCTTGAAGTCCGCGACCAGGCCCTTGAGGTCCTTGGCGTCGAGGTCGACGTCGACGCGGACGCCCTTGGCCTGCTTGGCCTCCTCCAGCGCGTCCTCGAAGAGCTCGCCGTCGACGCCCAGCACGGTCTTGCCGAACATCTGGATGAGGCGGCGGTAGGAGTCCCACGCGAACCGTTCGTCGCCGGCCTGCGCGGCGAGGCCGGAAACCGACGCGTCGGAGAGGCCGATGTTGAGGACGGTGTCCATCATGCCGGGCATGGAGAACTTCGCCCCGGAACGTACCGATACGAGCAGCGGGTCGTCGGCCTGACCGAGCTTCTTGCCCATCTTCCGCTCAAGGGCGTCGAGATGCTCGGAGACCTCGGCACGCAGTGCCGCCGGCTCGGTGCCGCTCTCCAGGTAGACCTTGCAGGCCTCGGTGGTGATCGTGAAGCCCGGAGGGACGGGAAGCCCCAGGTTGGTCATCTCGGCAAGGTTCGCACCCTTGCCGCCTAGGAGGTCCTTGAGCTCCTTGTTGCCCTCGGTGAAGTCGTAGACGAACTTCGCGGAAGAAGGCTGGGTTACGTGGGGATCTTGTGTTTCCGGCACGGCACTGACTCCTCGCCGACGGGCTGCCCTGACGGCGAGGAACATACCCAGATCGAAGGCGTATGGGTACGTCCACTTGGTCGACATAAGCGTGTAACCAGGCGTCCGCCAGCAGATCGAAAGTGATCATGCGTTCTTGCCTGCGTTCACTACCTGAATGCATCACTCCGCAGCGCAATCGAAGTAGGGAGTGATCACTACGGAGCGCAATCCATGACTTGATCACTCGAACACATGATGCGTGGCACCGGGTGCCACCATTGGAGAGGTGGAGCCCGGCGCACATCGCTCATCTGAGCGCGCCACCTATCAGGGGTGGCGAGAATCACGCGCTCATGTGTGCTGGGGTCCCATCATTTGGACCCGCTGCGGCCGCCACCCGATCCACGAAACCGTCGACCAGGATGCGTGCCCGCTCCCGGACGGACGGCAGATCTGCACGCAATTCGGCCACCCGCTGATTCGGGTCGCCCACGGGAACCGGGGGCCGGGCCCCAGCAACTCGGGGGCGGGGCACCGAGCGTCAGGATCAGGCCATAGTTCCCGGTCGGCGGGAAGGCCGTGTCGACGTCCGGGTTCGTATACCGCTCGGCCGGCACCACATGAGGTGCGTCGAGCTCATCGCCCCGTTCGGCCGGCCGCTTGCCGACATCGGCCCGGATGCGAGGAGGGGGAGCACCACTCACGCGCCGTGGTCTCGTGCACGATCACCTGTCCACCGCGCGGGCCCCCGGACCGGATCACCGCCGCGAGGCCCTTCCGGTACGGCCGCGGAGCAGCGGGACCAGCGCCAGCGCACCGAGCAGGGCGCCGACCGCGACCGGCAGCGCGGTGGCGTGCAGGGCTTCGGCGGATGCGGAAGCGGCCGCGGACACGGATCCGGGTACGGCTGCGGAGACGGATCCGGCCTGGGTGCCGGCCGCCTGCGGCCCGTCGGCGAGGGACAGAAAGACGCTGCCGTACGCGGCGACACCGACGACTTGGGCGATCTGCGGGACGGTGGTGAGCACCCCGCTGGCATCGGCGGCATCGGCGGGGGCGATGCCGGACAGGGCGAGGGTCAGCAGCGGACTGGTGGTGTAGCCCAGGCCGAGGCCCCACAGCAGCTGGAGCACCAGGAGTACGAGACCGCCCCGGCCGCCCGCGCTCAGGGTAAGGCCGATGCCGAGGTAGCCGGCCGCGGCCAGCACGCAGGCGGCGGCGATCATGCGCAGATGCCAACGGGCGGGCAGCCTCTGCCAGGTGAGGCTGCCGGTGGCGACGCCGAGGGCCAGCGGTGCGAAGGTCAGCCCGGCGCGGATCGCGGACTCGCCGAGCCCCGACTGCAGGTGCTGGGAGAAGGAGAACAGGAAGCCGGCGTATCCGGCCATGCTGAAGAAGAGGGCGGCGGCACCGCACACCAGGGCTCGCGACCTCAGCACCCGGCCCGGGACGAGCGGCGCGCCGCCCCGGCGGGCAACGGCCCGCTCGACCAGCACGAACAGCGCGAACGCCGGGACCGCGGCGATCAGAGCGCCAACGGCCCACCGCGGCCAGTGCTGCTCATGGCCCAGGACCAGCGGGACGACCAGCAGCAGCAGCGCGGTGGTCAGCGTGAGGACGCCGGGCAGGTCCAGCCCCTTGGACGACGGGGCGGTCCGGCGCGGCAGCAGCCTCACCGCCGCGACCAGCAGCGCCGCCCCCACCGGCACATTGATCAGGAAGACCGGGCGCCAGCCGGTGCCGAACAGGTCCGCGCTGACCAGCAGCCCGCCGGCGACCTGGCCGACCACCACGGCCAGGGCGACCACCGTCGCGTACAGGCTCAACGCCCGGGCCCTGGCCCGGCCTTCGAACGTCAGCTGGATCAGGCTGTAGATCTGGGGAACCATCAGCCCCGCGCCGACACCCTGGACCACACGGGCGCCGATCAGCACCCCCGCCCCTGGTGCCAGCCCGCAGCCGAACGAGGCCAGGGTGAAGGTGGCGAGGCCGAGCAGGAAGACGGTGCGGAATCCGTGCCGGGCGCCGAGCCGGGCGCCGGTTATCAGCAGCGCGGCATAGGAAATCGTATAGCCGGCGACAATCAACTGGAGTGCGGAACCGGTGGCATGGAGATCGGTGCGCATCGTCGGGGTGGCGACATTCACCACGGTCGCGTCCAGCAGCGCCATGAACACCGCGCCGAGAATGACGAGGAGAATTCCGTTGGGGTGCGGTCGGTTTCTCTTCCGGTGGGGCGGGGCGGCGGCCGGCGTCGGCCGCGTTACGGGGATATCCGGGTCGTAGGTCGACTCACTCATGACAGCGATGATCACGACCGCCGTATTCGGGTACCAGAGATCCAGTGATCCTGGTACCGGCGGTATCTGGCACGGCGTGACGGCATCCCGCATGATGGTGCGGTGTCAGCGATCACCACCCGTAGCGCAGCCGCCGCGGCCTCCCGGCGCGGTGAACTCGCCGCGTTCCTGCGACTCCGCCGGGAGCGCATCACGCCCGAGGAGGTGGGCCTGCCCGGCGGGCCGCGACGGCGCACCCCGGGACTGCGCCGCGAGGAGGTCGCCCAGCGCGCCGGCGTCGGAGTGGCCTGGTACACCTGGCTCGAACAGGGCCGGGCGATCAATCCGAGCGTGCAGGTGCTCGACGCCATCGCCCGCGCGCTGCTGCTCGGCCCGGAGGAGCGCGCCCATCTGCACCGGCTCGCCGGTGTCCCCGGCGCCGTCGGCTGCCCGCCGGCCCGGCATCCGCTGCCGCCCGAGGCGCAGAACTTGCAGACCATTCTGGATTCGCTGAGCCCGTTGCCGGCGAGTGTGGCGTCCGCCGGATATGACGTACTGGCTTTCAACGACGCATACGCCGCGCTCGACCCGCGGATGGAGTTGCTCGCGCCGTCCGACCGCAATGTGCTGTGGCGGCTTTTCACGGCGGACGAGGAAAGTCAGCCGCTGGTCGACTGGGAACGGGAAGTCTCCTTCATGGTCGGGCAGTTGCGGGCCGAATTCGGGCGGCGGCTGACCGATCCGCGCTGGCGCGCGTATATCCGGAAACTCTCCGAGGCCAGCCCGCTTTTCGTGGAACTGTGGTCCCGGCACGAGGTCTCGGCACCGGTCACGCACCGCAAGCAATTCCGTACCGTCGACGGCCGCACCGTCGCGATCACCGCCACGGGTTTCACGACGACCGCCGTCCCCGACGCCAAGATGTGGGTCTATACGCCCGCCGACCAGGACGCGGCCCGGGTGATCGGCGAACTGCTCGACCGCTACCGGGAGATCGGAGCGGCGGGGCTGGTGGCCGCGGGGGCGGGGGCGGGGAGCTGATGAGTGGTCGGGCCCTGGTGGTCGCAGTCCTGGTCGTCGGAGTCCTGACCGCGGACAGGCCCTATCGCTTCGCCCGTCGGCCGCTGCGCCGTGGTGGCGGGGCCTGGCCGTCCAGCAGCTCCAGTCGCCGCTGGGCGCCCCGGGTCTCGACCTGCACCACGACCCGGCGCAGCAGATCCGCCAGGTCCAGCGCCTCGTCGTCGCTCAACCCCTCGGTGACGAATGCCTCCTCGGCGTTGAACTCCGGGAAGACCCGGGCCATCAGCCGCTCGCCCTCGGGCGTCAGGGAGAGCAGGGCGAGCCGCCCGTCGTCCGGATGCGCCCTGCGCTCCATCAGACCGCGGGTCTGGAGGGTGCGGGCGACGCCGGTGAGCGTGCCCTTGGAGATGCCCGCCTCCTCGGCGACCCGGCGGGTCTCCCGCTCGCCACGGATCCACACCACCCACAGCACGACGAAGGACGTCCAGGTCAGCTCGGCGCCGCGCAGTACGGAGTTCTCGAAGTGCTGGCGCACCGCGGCCGCCGCGCGGTAGATGTTCGCCACCGCGGCCATCTGCTCGTAACGGACGGGAGTGTCACCGAGCTTGGCCTGGACGGCCCGCTCGGTGTCTCCGGCGCTCCCGGGCTTCTCCCTGGCCCCGGCCTGCTCGGTGGCCCACAGGACAGGGTCTGCGTTCACCACGGCATCTCCCTCGGCGTCGTCCGCGGTGCCGGTCCGCAACCTGCCCGCTGCCTGCCGGGGGCGGTGCGCGGCCGTACGGTCGGCCGTGCGCCCGCACCCCGTACGGACTCAAACGGTAGCGCGGCGCTCACCGCCCGTTCCTCATCCGTGCCGCCGACACGCCCGGCTCCGCCGCGAACCCCCGTACCGCGGCGGGCCGGTGTGGCACGGGCAATGCTGCTGCGCCGAGCAGTGGGGCGCCTCACCAGCAGGGGGGAGACGCCGGGGTCCGGCTCCCCCGTTCGGGGGAGCCGTGCGACGAGGCGCCCCGGGTGCGGCCGGTCTCAGCCGCCCGAGGTGTCCAGCTCGGCGTCCGCGTCGACGCCCCGGCAGTCGTAGGGGTCGTCCAGCCAGCCGTCCGGCAGGACGACGCGGTTGCGGCCCGACGTACGGCCGCGCGGGCCGTCCGCGCCCGCCGGCCACGGCTGATCGAGGTCCAGCTCCGACAGCAGCGCGTCCAGCTCGTCGAGCGAGGAGGTGACCGCGAGGCTGCGGCGCATCTCGGAACCGACCGAGAAGCCCTTGGTGTACCAGGCGACGTGCTTACGGAAGTCGATCACACCGCGCGCCTCGTCGCCGATCCACTCGCCGAGCAGCGTGGCGTGCCGCAGCATCACCGCCGCGACCTCCTTGAGCGTCGGCTGGGCGTAGGTGCCGGTGCCCTCGAACGCCGCCACCAGGTCGCCGAAGAGCCAGGGCCGACCCAGGCAGCCGCGCCCCACGACGACCCCGTCGCAGCCGGTCTCCCGCATCATCCGCTTGGCGTCGTCGGCGGACCAGATGTCGCCGTTGCCGAGCACCGGGATCTCGGGGACGTGCTCCTTGAGGCGGGCGATGGCGTCCCAGTCGGCGGTGCCGCCGTAGTGCTGGGAGGCGGTCCGTCCGTGCAGGGCGATCGCGGTGACGCCCTCCTGGGCGGCGATCCGCCCGGCGTCCAGGTAGGTGATGTGGTCGTCGTCGATGCCCTTGCGCATCTTCATCGTCACCGGCAGCGCGCCCGCGTTCGCCACCGCCTCGCGCAGGATGGAGCGCAGCAGGTTGCGCTTGTACGGCAGCGCGGAGCCGCCGCCCTTGCGGGTCACCTTCGGGACCGGGCAGCCGAAGTTGAGATCGATGTGGTCGGCGAGGTCCTCCTCCGCGATCATGCGGGCGGCCTTGCCGACGGTGTCCGGGTCGACGCCGTAGAGCTGGATCGAGCGCGGCTTCTCGGTCTCGTCGAAGTGGATCAGCTGCATGGTCTTCTCGTTGCGCTCGACCAGCGCCCGCGTCGTGATCATCTCGCTGACGAAGAGGCCCTTGCCGCCGGAGAACTCCCGGCACAGCGTCCGGAACGGGGCGTTGGTGATCCCCGCCATCGGCGCGAGGACCACGGGCGGCTGCACCGCGTGCGGACCGATCTGCAGCAGAGTCATGGCGGCGATACCTTCGGCTTTCTTCGACTTCCGTTGGCGGGGCGGGCGGGCCTCGGCCGTACGGGGGGACCGGCCGCTGCGACCTCCTATTGTCCCGCACCGCGGGAGTGGCCCTGCCAGAGCCGCCGGAGTGGCCCCGCCAGAGCCGACCGGCCCAGATGGTTGTAGCGTTCAACCATGCCTGACCTCAGCCGCCGGCGTCGACTCCTCGTCCTGGCGATCTGCTGCCTGAGCCTGCTGATCGTCAGCCTCGACAACACCGTCCTGAACGTCGCCCTGCCCTCCATGCAGCGCGAACTGAGCGCCTCGGTCGCCGGCCTGCAGTGGACGATCGACGCCTACACGCTGGTGCTGGCGTCGCTGCTGATGCTGGCCGGGTCGACCGCCGACCGGCTCGGGCGGCGACGGGTCTTCCTGGTCGGGCTGGTGGTCTTCGCGATCGGGTCGCTGCTGTGCAGCCTGGCGCCGGACCTGGGGTGGCTGGTGGTCTTCCGGATGGTGCAGGCGGTCGGCGGCTCGATGCTCAACCCCGTCGCGATGTCGATCATCACCAACACCTTCACCGAGCCCCGGGAGCGGGCCCGCGCCATCGGGGTGTGGGGCGGCGTCGTCGGTATCAGCATGGCGGCCGGGCCGGTGATCGGCGGGCTGCTGGTGCAGAGCGTCGGCTGGCGCTCGATCTTCTGGATCAACGTCCCGATCGGTGCCCTCGCGCTTCTGCTCACCCTGCGCTACGTGCCCGAGTCGCGCGCGCCCCGGCCGCGCCGGGTCGACCCGGTCGGCCAGCTGCTGGTGATCACCCTGCTCGGCTCGCTGACGTACGCGATCATCGAGGCGCCGGCCGCCGGCTGGGCGTCCACCGAGATCACCGCGTGCGTGCTGGTGGCGATCGTCTCGCTGGCGGCACTGATCGCCTACGAGCGGCGCCGCGCCGAGCCGCTGCTCGATCTGCGGTTCTTCCACAGCGCCCCGTTCAGCGGCGCCACCGTCGTGGCGGTCTGCGCCTTCGCCGCGCTCGGCGGCTTCCTGTTCATCAACACCCTGTACCTGCAGAACATCCGCGGGCTGTCCGCCCTGTCCGCCGGGCTCTACATGCTGCCGATGGCGGGGATGACGCTGATCTGGGCGCCGGTGTCGGGGCGGCTGGTGGGCGGCCGCGGGCCGCGGCTGCCACTGCTGCTCGCGGGTACCGCGATGGGCGCCAGCGGACTGCTCTTCGCCGCCTTCGACGCGCAGTCGTCGGCCGCCTTGATGTTCACCGGCTACGTCCTCTTCGGGATCGGCTTCGGCCTGGTCAACGCGCCGATCACCAACACCGCGGTGTCCGGCATGCCGCGCGCCCAGGCCGGGGTGGCCGCCGCCGTGGCCTCCACCAGCCGGCAGGTGGGGCAGTCCCTCGGCGTTGCGGTGATCGGCGCCGTACTGGCGGGCGGGGCGCACGCCGCGGCCACCGAGGACGAGTTCCTCGCGGCCGGCCGCCCCGCCTGGTGGATCATCACCGGCTGCGGTGCCGCCGTCCTGCTGCTCGGCGCCCTGACGACGGGCCGGTGGGCGAGGGCGACGGCAGCCCGCACGGCGTCACTGTTCGAGGAGGAACGACGGGGTGAGCGGGCGACGGGGGCGGAGGGGGCGCGGTCGTGAGTAACGGCAGTCTGCTCCGCAGCCCGCCCGTCTACGCCGCGGCGCGCGCCGCCAGTTCCTCCAGCTGCTGCAGCCGCTCGCGGGACGTCTCGTCCACGGGGGTGTAGGACAGCAGCTTGGGCCCGGGGTTGGGCCCCGTCCACAGGCTCGTCGCCGTCAGCTGCAGTACGCCCACCCGCGGATGCCGGAAGAGCTTGACGGAGCTCATCGGGCGGACGACCTCGTGCTGCGCCCAGATCTCCCGGAACTCCGGCGACGCCTCCGTGAGCCGTGCGACCAGCGCCTTCCAGGCCGGCTCCGCGACATGCTCGGCCATCGAAGCCCGGAACTTGGCGGCCATCACCCGCATCGTGGCGTCCAGATCGACCACGCTCGCCCGCCACTCGGGGTGGGTGAACGCCAGCCACATGCAGTTGCGGTCCTCCTCGGGCAGCGCGTCGAGGTCGCACATCAGCTGCCCGTAGGTGCTGTTGTAGGCGAGGATGTCGAACCGGCTGTTCTGGATGACCGCGGGGAACGGGGCGAGCTGCCCCAGGATCTGCCGCAACTCGCGCGGTACGCCCGTGCACTCCCTGCCCGGTAGCGGGTCGACCGCCCCGGCCAGCGCGAAGAGGTGGCTGCGCTCGGCGCGGTCGAGCAGCAGCGCGCGGGCCACCGCGTCCAGGACCTGCGGTGATACGTGGATGTCCCGGGCCTGTTCCAGCCAGGTGTACCAGGTGACACCGACCGCCCCCAGGTGTGCGACCTCCTCGCGGCGCAGTCCGGGGGTCCGCCGGCGCCTGCCGCGCGGCAGGCCGACCTGCTCGGGGGTGATCCGCTCGCGGCGGCTGCGCAGGAAGGCGGCCAGCTCGGCCCGGCGGGCGGTGTCGTCGCGCGGGGCGGCGACGGCCGGCGGGGCAGCGGCGGCAACGGGACGTGTGGCAGCCTGCGTCAGGGGCGCGTCGACGGTCATGCCTCCAGCCTGCCGCAGGCCCCAGCCGGTTGCCAGGTAGCACGAGTACCAGGATAAGGAAACTCTGGTACCCGTCTGAGCGGTCGACGATCGTCGACCCCGTGAGCGATACCGGAACACAGACCACCATCCTGGAAGCCCCGGCGGACGCCCCGCGGCAGCACCCCGCCACGGCCGCGCTGACCCCACTGGGCCTGCTGACCGTCCTGCTGGGCGCGGCCCTCCCCCTGATCGACTTCTTCATCGTCAATGTCGCCCTGCCGACCATCGACCACGATCTGCACGCGGGCGCCGCGATGCTGGAGATGGTGGTGGCCGGCTACGGGGTCGCGTACGCGACGCTGCTGGTCCTCGGGGGCCGGCTCGGCGACACCATCGGCCGCCGCCGGCTGTTCCTGTGGGGCCTGGCCGCCTTCGGTCTGACCTCGCTGGCCTGTGGTCTCGCGCCGGACGCCGGGACTCTGGTGGGCGCCCGCGTCGCGCAGGGCGCGGCGGCCGCGCTGCTGCTGCCGCAGGTCCTGGCCACCATCCAGGCCACCACCACCGGCAAGCGGCGCGCCAAGGCCGTCAGCCTCTACGGCGGTACGGCCGGTGTCTCCAGCGCCGTAGGACAGGTGCTCGGCGGTCTGCTGGTCTCCGCCGACCTGGCGGGCACCGGCTGGCGCGCGGTCTTCCTGGTGAACGTCCCGATCGCCGCGGCGGCCTGGCTGCTGGCGGCGCGTACGGTCCCCGAGACCCGCTCCCCGCGCCCGGCCCGGGCCGACGTTCCCGGCACCGTACTGCTCGCCACCGCCCTGATCACCCTGCTGCTGCCGCTGACCGAGGGCCGGGCGGCCGGCTGGCCGCTGTGGTCCTGGGTCCTGCTGGCCGTCTTCCCCTTCGCCGGCGCCGCGTTCCTGTACGTCGAGCGCCGGGCCGAAGGCGCCGGCCGCACCCCCCTGGTGCCGCCGTCGCTGCTGCGCATCCCCTCGGTGAACAGCGGCCTGGCCATGATCGTCCCGTTCTCGCTGGGCTTCGGCGGGTTCATGTTCGTGGTGGCCGTGGCGCTCCAGAACGGTCTGCACTACGGCCCGTTCGCGGCCGGCGTGTCGCTGGCGCCGCTCTGCGTCACCTTCTTCCTCGCCTCGCTGGCCGGGCCGCGGCTGATACGGCGGTTCGGGCGGCGGGTGGTGATCGCCGGTTCGCTGATCCAGGGCGCCGGGCTGATCGCCCTGGCGCTGACCGTGCACACGAGCTGGCCCGGCACCTCGGTGGCCGGCCTCGCGCCGAGCATGGCGGTGCTCGGCTTCGGCCAGGGCATGGTGCTGCCGGTGCTGCTGCGCATCGTGCTGAGCGAACTGCCGGTCGCGCAGGCGGGCGTGGGCGGCGGGGTCATGGTCACCACCCAGCAGTCCGGCCTCGCCCTGGGCGTGGCGACCCTCGGCACCCTCTTCCTCGCGCTGCTGCCGGCCGTCGGCATCCGCGATGCGCTGCTCGCCGCCCTGCTGACGCAGCTGGCGATCGTCGCGGGCACGACGGCCCTCGCGCTGCGCCTGCCCCGCACGGTGCGCTGACGGAGACCCGCACCTCCTCTCTCACCATGACGGCTGACAGATATTGAAATCTGTCAGCCGTCATGCCATAGTGAATGCACTGCATCCCCGTCCCCCATCCCTCTCAGGAGTACGCAGTGCAGACCCGCACCCTGGGCACCAGCGGCCCGCAGACCTCCGCCCTCGGCCTCGGCTGCATGGGCATGTCCGCCCTCTACGGCGACAGCGACCGCAGCGAGTCCATCGCCACCATCCACGCCGCCCTCGACGCCGGCATCACGCTGCTCGACACCGGCGACTTCTACGGCATGGGCCACAACGAACTACTGATCAACGAAGCCCTGCGCACCGCCCCCGCGGCGGCCCGCGAGAAGGCGCAGACCAGCGTCAAGTTCGGCGCCCTGCGCACGGTCGAGGGCGGCTTCACCGGCTATGACGGCCGGCCGAACGCGGTGAAGAACTTCGCCGCGTACTCCCTCCAGCGCCTGGGCACCGACCACATCGACATCTATCGGATCGCCCGGATCGACCCGGACGTCCCGATCGAGGAGACCGTCGGCGCCATCGCCGAGCTGGTCGAGGCCGGCCATGTGCGGCACATCGGCCTCTCCGAGGTGGGCGCGGAGTCCCTGCGCCGGGCTGCCGCCGTCGCCCCGATCTCCGACCTCCAGATCGAGTACTCCCTCATCTCCCGAGGCATCGAGGACGCGATCCTGCCCACCGCCCGCGAGCTGGGCATCGGCATCACCGCGTACGGCGTGCTCTCCCGCGGCCTGATCAGCGGCCACTTCAGCCGCGACCGCAAGCTCGCCGCGAACGACTTCCGCGGGATGAGCCCGCGCTTCCAGGGCGAGAACCTCTCGCGCAACCTCGATCTGGTGGACGCGCTCCGCAAGATCGCCGAGCAGAAGGGCGTCTCGGTCGCCCAGACCGCCATCGCCTGGGTGCTCTCCCGTGGCGAGGACATCGTCCCGCTGGTCGGCGCCCGCCGGCGCGACCGCCTGACCGAAGCGCTCGGTGCCCTCGACATCAGCCTGGACGCCGGGGAGCTGGCCGAGATCGAGCAGGCGATCCCGGCCGACGCCGCCGCCGGCGAGCGATACCCGACCGATCAGATGGCTCATCTGGACAGCGAGCGCTGACCGGCGGGCGCCCGGCGGCACGGGCCAGGTACCGTCCGTAGGTACCTGGCGCCCGCCGCCCCGCCCGCTCGCTCCGAAAGGCCCCCCGCCCCATGCCCCCCGAGACGTTGACCCCCGAGCGCATCCTCGAAGCCACCGAGGAGGTACTGCGCCGCTACGGCCCGGCCAAGGCCACGGTCGTGGACGTGGCACGCGCCCTGGGCGTCAGCCACGGCAGCGTCTACCGCCACTTCCGTACGAAGGCGGCGCTGCGGGAGGCGGTCACGGCGCGCTGGCTGGACCGTACGAGCCAGGAGCTGTCGGTCATCGTCGCGGAGGAGGGTCCGGCCCCCGAGCGCCTGGACCGCTGGCTGACCGCCCTCTTCGAGGCCAAGCGGCACAAGGCCGGCGACGACCCCGAACTGTTCGCCACGTACATGACGTTGATCGGCGAGAGCGGCGGTGTGGTCGACCGCCATGTCACCGATCTGGAGGGCCAGCTCACCGTCATCATCGAGGCCGGCGTCAGCCAGGGCGCTTTCCAGACCCCCTCCCCCGCCATCGCCGCCCGCGCCGTCTTCGACGCCACCGGCCGCTTCCACGACCCGTGTTACGCCCCCGAGTGGTCCCGCCCGGAGATCACCGCCGACTTCGAGGCCGTCCGCGAACTGGTCCTCCGGGGCCTGCGCAGCTGAGGCACCCGAGGCGGCACCGATCCGCCGTGCGGGCGCGCCCAGCGCCCGTGATCGACGTGCCCGGCGCCATCGGCATCGGCATCGGCATCGGCATGCATGTCGTCGTCGGCATCGGCATCGGCATGCACGCCGTCATCGATACGCCCGGCGTGAGCACCCCGACCGGCGTGAGCACCCGCATGACGTGAGCACTCCGCATGGCGTGAACACCCCCTGCCTGGTGTCGGAATGCACCTAGGTCGTGCCCGCCGTGCCGTGGAGGAAGAGTGCCCAGGCCAGGAGGGCGAAGGCGGCGGTGTGGGCGAGGGCGCGGACGGTGTTCCAGGTGACCCACCGGCCTTCGAAGGCGTCCCTGGCGGCGTGGAGACGGCCGCGCGACACGGGCTCGCCGTCCGGTGCCTCCGCCCCGCCATCCGATGTGTCGGCCCCACCCTCCGAGGCGCTTGCGGTGCCGTCCGTGGCGGCCCTGTCCAGGGCGTTGTTGAGCGGCACATTGACACCGCCGGTGATGAAGAAGCCCGCCAAGTACATCGCGAGCCCGGCGAGGATCCAGGGGAGGGCCACACTGCCGTGACCGTTCCAGGCCAGGACCGTGGCGAGGAGGAGCAGCGGGATCGGCAGCAGGAAGGGGAGCAGGAACCAGCCGTTGACGATGGCCCGGTTGATGTTCTGCATGGCCTGGACGAAGGTGCGGTCGCCGGTCCGGGCGAGGCCGGGCATGACCGCGTAGGCGAAGGCGGCGAACAGCCCGGCCATCAGACCGGCGCCGAGCGTCGCCAACAGGAGCGCGGCGGTCTGCAGTGCTCTCATGGCTCCTCGACTCCTCCGTATTTCTCCGGGCTGCTCCGGCCGCTCCGGCCACTCCGGACCCTACGGGCGTCTTCGGACCTCTTCGGACCTCTTCGGCCTCGCCCGCTTCTCCGGGGTGCTCTGGATTTCCCCGCTCTCCAGACCTCTCCGGCTTCTCCATAGCCGCCCGCCGCCGTCGCGAAGGACCCTACGAGGCCCGCCCCGCGACCGCTACCCAAGCCGCTACGAAACCCGCCGCCAAGACGGCGAAGGGGCCCGCCCGCGACCGTGTGGTCGCGGACGGGCCCCACGCCTGGCCCGGTTCGGGCCGACGGGCTCGCCCGGGTTACTTCTTGAAGGCGTAGTCCATCAGCTTCTTCGCGTCCGCCGTGCGGTCGGCGACCGAGGAGGAAGCGAGGACCGTGCCGATGACGGTCTTGCCGTTCCGGGTGGCGGCGAAGACCAGGCAGTACTTGGCCTCCGGGCCCGAGCCGGTCTTGACGCCGATGGTGCCGGCGTAGCTGCCGAGCAGGCCGTTGGTGTTGGTCCACTCCATGTAGCGGTAGCCACCGCTCTTGGTGGTGACCTTCTGCTTCGTCGACTTCGTCTTCACGACGGAGCGGAACGTGGAGTACTTCATCGCGCTGCTGGCCAGCTTGGTCAGATCGCGCGGGGTCGAGTAGTTCGCGCCGTGCCCGATGCCGTCGAACGAGTCGAAGTGCGTGTTCGTCAGCCCGAGGCTCTTGGCGGTCGAGTTCATCTTGCCGATGAACGACTTCACGCGCGCTTCCCGCGTGGAGCCGCTGCCGAACTTGTCCGCCAGCGCGTACGCCGCGTCGCAGCCCGACGGCAGCATCAGCCCGTACAGCAGCTGACGGACCGTGACCTTGTCGCCGACGATCAGCCGGGCCGACGAGGCCCAGTCGTTGTTGACGATGTAGTCGCTGTACGCCTTCTGGACCGTGACCTTGGAGTCCAGGTTGAGATTCGGCTGCGCGAGCACCACCCGGGCCGTCATGATCTTGGTGGTGGAGCCGGTGGAGCGACGGGTGTCCGCAGCCTTGGTGTACAGCGTCTTACCCGTGCCGTTGTTCATCACGAAGCCGCCCTTGGCGACGACCGTGGGCGTCGGGAGCGTGGCGGCCTGCGCCGGGGCGGCGAACACCCCGGCCGTCAGAACGGCTCCCGCGGTGAGGGCAACTGCGGAGACGCGACGAATGCCCTTGATGCCAGTTTTCAAATTGAATACTCCAAATACCCCTGATACCCCTGCAGTGCGGCCCATATGAGAAAGCCGCTCGGTCGTGAGACGCCTGAGACTGACCAATGGATGCGCGCCGACGGCGTTTATTTCCGCCATTTCACGCGGCGGAACCACGGCGGAACCACAGCGGACGGGCAGCGGCTCACACCACGTCAACGACGACGCGTTACGCGACGCATCAGGAACCCATCCCAAGGAAGTGCAGCACCGCCAGCACCCGGCGGTGATCGCCGTCGGCCTTCGGCAGGTCGAGCTTGGCGAGGATGTTGTTGATGTGCTTGGCCACCGCGCTCTCGCTCACCACCAGCTGGGCGGCGATCCCCGCGTTGGACCGGCCCTCGGCCATCAGGGCGAGCACTTCCCGTTCGCGGGCCGTCAGCCGCTCCAGCGGATCGCTCGCCCGCCGCACCAGCAGCTGGGCGACGACCTGCGGGTCGAGCGCGGTGCCGCCGTCCGCGACCCGCCGCAGCGCCTCGATGAACTCCTCGACATCCGCGACCCGTTGCTTGAGCAGATAGCCCACCCCGCTGGTGTTCGTGGCGAGCAGATCGGCCGCATAGCGCTCCTCGACGTACTGGGAGAGCATCAGCACCGCCGTGCCGGGCCACTGCCGGCGGATCGACAGCGCCGCCCGCACCCCCTCGTCCGTGAAGCCGGGCGGCATCCGTACGTCCACCACCGCCAGGTCCGGCCGGTGCTCCTCGACCGCCGCCAGCAGCCCCTGCGCGTCGCCGGACTCGGCAACCACCTCGAACCCGGCCATCTCCACCACCTTGACCAACCCGATCCGCAGCAGGACGGAGTCCTCGGCGATCACGGCACGCCTCACATCGGGCACGGCAGCTCCACGCTCATCATGGTCGGGCCCCCCAAGGGGCTGCTCATCCGGAATGTCCCGTCCACGGACCGCACTCGCTGGGCAAGCCCCGTCAGACCGCTCCCCTTGGACGGATCGGCCCCGCCCATACCGTCGTCGGCGATCACCACCCGCAGTATCCCGCCGAGCCGGGTGACCGTCACATCCGCCCTGGTCGCCTGCGGCGCATGCTTGGCGATGTTCGTCAGCGCCTCGGAGACGACGAAGTACGCGACCGCCTCGACGGCCGGCGTCGCCCGCTGCGGCAGCTCCGGCGGCAGATCCACCCGCAGCCGTACGGGCAGCGGCGCACGGGCCGCGAGTCCGGAGAGCGCCGCATCCAGCCCCAGTTCGTCGAGTACGGCGGGGTGCAGCCCCCGCACCAGGCTGCTCAGCTCCTCGATCGCCTCCTTCGCCTCGCGGTGCGCGGTGTCGATGACCTCCCGCACCTCCGGCGGCAGATCCGTCAGCGTGGCCTTGGCCAGCCCCAGATTCAGCGCCAGCGACACCAGTCGCTGCTGCGCCCCGTCGTGCAGATCGCGTTCGATGCGCCGCCGTTCGGCGTCCGCGGCGTCCACCGCCCCGGCGCGGCTCTCGGTGAGGTCGGCCACCCGCCGCACCAGGTCCGCGCTCGGGTCGGGCCCCAGCAGTTCGGGGCCGAGGCGCGTCTCAAGGCGCACCAGGGCCGCGGCGAGGGAGGGGACGGCGGCGAGCGCGGCGAGGCCGGCGAGGGTGACGTAGAACGCCTGGGTGGTGTAGCCGGGGTGGCCGGCCCGCCAGGTGAAGGGCACCCCCCAGATCCATACGTACACCGTGGCGGCGGCCAGGCCCGCCAGCAGCAGGGACAGCAGCAGCGCTTCGAGCCCGCCGAGCAGCGTGCCGAGCAGGCAGTGGTAGCCGAACTGCCGCTGCGGCCGCCGCCATCCCGAAGGTCGGATGTCGATCCCGAGCAGCTGCCGGAAGCGCCAGCGCTGGGCGGCGGTCAGTGCCGGTACGGAGAGCACCGTCAGCACCACCGTGAAGCCCAGGACCACCGGCACGCCGGCGTCGTGCCCCTCGATGATCTCCCAGACGAGGCCGAAGATCATGAACAGCAGGAACCCGATGAACAGGTGCAGCGGCGCCCCCAGGGCGAGGAACGACGTATCGCGGGTCAGGCGGGTGAGCACGCGCCGCAGCCGGGGCGGGATTTTCATGATCCAACCGTAGGCGGCGGGCACCGCGGGCCGCCATGAAGTCCGCTGCCGTACCGGGGGTGTAGCTAGTGCCACCCCAGGTCGGACAGCGGCGTTACTGACTGCGGCCGGCGGAAACCGGAGTCTTGATCACGAGCCCGACGGCCGGGTTCCAGACACCGGAAGAGACCCCTGCCATGGCTTTGACCGCCTTCAACTCCCCTGCGGACGACGGACGTTACGCGACGCCGGTGGCCTGCCACGGGCCCGCAAGGGTCGGCGCCGCCCGCCGGTGGCAGGGCCGCATCCTGGCGGGAGCAGGTCTCGCCCTGCTCCCCTGGCTCGGCTACCTCGCCGGCACGCTCCCACCCGCCGAGGCGGCCGCCTGGGTCGCCCTCGACGCGCTGGAAGCCGCCGCACTCCTCACCGCCGGCACCCGCCTGCTGCGCGGCGGCCACCGCCACCGCCACCGCGCGCCCGCGGCCGCCGCGGCCGTCCTCCTCCTCGCCGACGCCTGCATCGACCTCGCCACCGCCGCCCCCGGCCCGGAACTGGCCACCGCCATAGCCATGGCCGTCGCGGCCGAACTCCCCCTGGCGGCCCTGTGCGCGTGGCTCGCGGCGGGGCGGGCGCGGGGGTAGTGGGGGCGCCGGGGCAGGTGGGGCACTTAGGGGGCGGGGGCCTTAGGGGGTGGGGGGCCTTAGGGGGTGGGCGAACACATCCCGTAGGGGGCGCGAGGCCCCCCTGCGGGGCCACAACGCGGAGGCAGGGAACGGTATTCCGGCACGACAACCGACAACCGACAGCCCACACCCCCACACACAAAAGTGCCGGCCGGACCCGGATGACTCCGAGCCCGACCGGCACTTTGCGGCAATACGACGGTGCTACGCCGACACCACCCCGCGAGGGCCTCCTCCGACGCCACCCCGCGACGGACTACATCGACACCGCCCCGCCAGGGACTAGCAGCCCAGCAGTCGACCGCCCAGGTACGACTGGATCTGGTCCAGCGACACCCGCTCCTGCTTCATCGTGTCGCGCTCGCGCACGGTGACGGCGTTGTCGTCGAGGGTGTCGAAGTCGACCGTGACGCAGAACGGCGTGCCGATCTCGTCCTGGCGGCGGTAGCGGCGGCCGATGGCGCCCGCGTCGTCGAACTCGATGTTCCAGTTCTTGCGCAGGTCGGCGGCGAGGCCCTTGGCCTTCGGCGACAGCTGCGGGTTGCGCGACAGCGGCAGCACCGCGACCTTGACCGGCGCCAGGCGCGGGTCGAGCTGCATGACCGTGCGCTTCTCCATCTTGCCCTTAGCGTTGGGCGCCTCGTCCTCGACGTACGCGTCGAGCATGAAGGCGAGCATCGCGCGGTTCACACCGGCCGCCGGCTCGATGACGTACGGAGTCCAGCGCTCGCCGGCCTCCTGGTCGAAGTAGGACAGGTCCTGGCCGGACGCCTTGGAGTGCGCGGACAGGTCGTAGTCGGTGCGGTTGGCCACGCCCTCCAGCTCGGAGAACTCGGTGCCGCCGAAGTTGAAGCGGTACTCGATGTCAGCGGTGCGCTTGGAGTAGTGCGAGAGCTTCTCGGCCGGGTGCTCGTACCAGCGGATGTTCTCCTCGCGGATACCGAGGTCGCGGTACCAGTTCCAGCGCTGCTCCATCCAGTACTCCTGCCACTGCTCGTCCTCGCCCGGCTTGACGAAGAACTCCATCTCCATCTGCTCGAACTCACGGGTGCGGAAGATGAAGTTGCCCGGAGTGATCTCGTTCCGGAAGGACTTGCCCATCTGCGCGATGCCGAACGGCGGCTTCTTGCGGGAGGTCTGCTGGACCTGGGCGAAGTTGGTGAAGATGCCCTGGGCGGTCTCGGGGCGCAGGTAGGCGACCGAGGCGGTGTCCTGCGACGGGCCGAGGTGGGTGGAGAGCAGGCCGGAGAACTGCTTGGGCTCGGTGAAGCCGCCCTTGTTGCCGCAGTGCGGGCAGTTGATGTCGGCGAGGCCGTTCGCGGGGAGCTTGCCGTGCTTGGCCTCGTACGCCTCCTCCAGGTGGTCCGCGCGGAAGCGCTTGTGGCAGGAGGTGCACTCGGTGAGCGGGTCGGTGAAGGTGGCGACGTGGCCGGACGCCTGCCACACCTCGGGGGCCAGGATCACCGACGAGTCGAGACCGACGACGTCGTCGCGCGAGGTGACCATGGAGCGCCACCACTGACGCTTGATGTTCTCCTTGAGCTCGACGCCCAGCGGACCGTAGTCCCAGGCAGCCCGAGAGCCGCCGTAGATCTCACTGCAGGGGTATACGAAGCCACGGCGCTTGCTCAGGCTGACGATGGTATCGATCTTGTCGGCGGCCACGGTGCTCTCTTCATTACGACGACGAACGATGAATGGGCATACGCCCGGGCGTCTCGCGCTGGGGGGTGGTCGGGAGACGGATGGACGAATAGTTCAGGGTACCGGCGGGCGCACCCCCCAGGCCAAATCGGTTTCGCACCACTGTCGCCCCGCTCACACCCGCCCCGACCTTGTTGACAACCGTTTCCAAGTTTGTTGAAAATGACTGTCATGAACATACGCCGTCACATATCCACCGCCGCCGTCGCCGGAGCCGCGGTACTCGGCCTCCTGGCCCTTACCTCCTGCTCCACGGCCGACACGACGCGCACGGATGACGGCAAGCTGAAGGTGGCGGCGTCCTTCTACCCGATGGAATTCCTCGCCCAGCAGATCGGCGGCGAGCACGTCGAGGTGACCGGTCTCACCAAGCCCGGCGTCGAGCCGCACGACCTGACCCTCACCGCCCAGCAGACCGCCCAGCTCAGCGCGGCCGGCGCGGTCGTCTACCTCAAGGGCCTGCAGCCCGCCGTGGACAGCGCGATCGCCCAGTCCGGCGTCGAGAACGTCGCCGACGCGGCGGCCCTGACCTCCCTCGAAGCCCACGGCGCCGAGGTCGACGGCCACGACCACGACCACGCCGGCGGCGAGCACGCGCACTCCGGGTCCGAGGGCGGAAAGGACCCGCACATCTGGCTGGATCCGGTGAAGTACGCCGAGGTCGCCGAGGGCGTCAACAAGACCCTCGCCAAGGCCGACCCGGGCCACAAGGCCGACTACCAGAAGAACACCGACGCACTGGTGAAGAAGCTCCGGGCGCTGGACACCGACTTCAGGAACGGGCTGAAGAAGCGGGCGTCCGACACCTTCATCACCACCCACGCCGCCTTCGGCTACCTCGCCGAGCGCTACGGCCTCACCGAGGAGGCCATCAGCGGACTCGACCCCGAGTCCGAGCCCAGCGCCCACCGCATCAGGAGCCTGCACTCCCTCGCCGCCGAGCACCACGTCTCCACGGTCTTCTTCGAGACGATCGCCAACCCGGCCACCGCCAGGACCCTGGCCGGCGATCTGCACCTGAAGACCGATGTGCTCGACCCGCTGGAAGGGATCACCACCAAGTCCCGCGGCAAGGACTACTTCGGCGTGCAGCGCGCCAACCTCGCCGCCCTGCAGAAGGCCCTCGGCACCAAGTGACCCGCCCCGTCCCACCGCCCCAGCCCGTTACGGAGGACACCGTGAACCAGCCGCAACCCCAGCCGGTCATCGACCTGCGCGGCGCCACCGCCTCCCTCGGCGCCCGCCCCGTGCTGCGCGGCGTCGACCTCACCGTCCGCTCCGGCGAGGTCGTCGCGCTGCTGGGCGCCAACGGATCGGGCAAGTCCACCGCCGTGCGCTCGGTGATCGGCCAGGTCCCGCTCACCGGCGGCGCGCTGTCCCTCTTCGGTACGGAGTTCGGCCGCTTCAAGGACTGGGCCCGGATCGGGTACGTCCCGCAGCGCACCACCGCGGCCGGCGGGGTCCCCGCCACCGTCCGCGAGGTCGTCACCGCCGGCCGCCTGGCCCGTACGAAGCTGGGCATCCTGCGCAAGGCCGACCGGGCCGCCGTGCACCGCGCCCTGGAGCTGGTCGGGATGGCCGACCGCGCCAAGGACTCCGTCGACGCGCTCTCCGGCGGGCAGCACCAGCGGGTGCTGATAGCCAGGGCGCTGGCCGGCGAACCGGAACTGCTGATCATGGACGAGCCGATGGCCGGCGTCGACCTGGCCAGCCAGGAGGTGCTCGCCGCCGCCCTGCGCGAACAGGTCGCCGCCGGCACCACGGTCCTGCTCGTCCTGCACGAGCTGGGCCCGCTGGAGCCGCTGATCGACCGCGCGGTGGTGCTGCGCGACGGCTGCGTCGTCCACGACGGCCCGCCGCCCGAGGCCGTCGGCCAGCACGCGCTGCCCGGCCACGACCACGTCCACCCACACGCCGACGCCGCCGCGGAGCCGCTCCGCACCGGCCTGCTGACCTAGGGCCTGTCATCGCCATGGAAATCCTCAGTTACCCCTTCATGCAGCGGGCCCTGATCGCCGCCCTGATCGTCGGCGTCACCGCCCCCGCCATCGGCATCTACCTCGTCCAGCGCCGCCAGGCCCTGATGGGCGACGGCATCGGCCATGTCGCGCTCACCGGCGTCGGCCTCGGCTTCCTGCTCAACCAGAGCCCCGTCTGGGTCGCCACCGCCGTCGCCGTCACCGGCTCCGTCGTCATGGAGCTGATCCGCTGGTACGGCAGGACCCGCGGCGATCTCGCGCTGGCCATGCTGTTCTACGGCGGTATGGCGGGCGGTGTGATGCTGATGAGCCTGTCCGACGCCGGCTCCAACGCCAACTTCGGCACCTACCTCTTCGGCTCGATCACCACCGTCTCGCCGCAGGACATGACGACGATCTGCGTGCTCGCCGCGCTGGTGCTGGCGATCACGGTCGGCCTGCGCCGCCAGCTGTTCGCCGTCTGCCAGGACGAGGAGTTCGCCCGGGTGACCGGCCTGCCGGTGCGGGTGCTCAACCTCCTGATCGCCGTGACCGCCGCGGTCACCGTCACCGTCGCCATGCGCGTGGTCGGCCTGCTGCTGGTCAGCGCCCTGATGGTGATCCCGGTCGCGGCCGCGCAGCAGATCAGCCGCAGCTTCGCGGTCACCTTCACGGTGGCCGTGGCGATCGGTGTGGCGGTCACTCTTACGGGCACCACCGCCTCCTACTACGTGGACGTGCCATCCGGCGCGACGATCGTGCTGCTCGCCATCGGCCTGTTCGTCGTCTTCACCTCGCTCGCCGGGCCGCTGGCGAAAAGGCGCGCAAAGGCTGCCGCACAGACCGGTACGGGGTGCACCCTGGAGGTACCCGGCGGCCGCACCCCCGCGGACGACGTGAACGTGGCCGGATAGCGCCGCCTAAGCCCGCCCGAGTCGGCGCATGGATATACGTAAAGGGGTACGTGCAGATGTGCCCACGGGGGGACGGGGAGATGTCCGCGCAGCGGTAAGCGTCCCACCGGGGATCCGGGCATCACCTGGCACAATGGCGGGACGCATGCGCAGGGAGAGGTCCCTGACGTCCTAGGGAGGCAACGGTGGCGACGAGCGCGGGATCTCCGGTACGCGGCCGGTCGACGCGGCAGCGGACCGCGGTGTCCGCCGCACTCGACGAGGTGGACGAGTTCCGCAGTGCCCAGGAACTCCACGACATGCTCAAGCACCGCGGTGACTCGGTCGGGCTGACCACCGTCTACCGCACTCTGCAGTCCCTCGCCGACGCCGGCGAGGTCGATGTGCTGCGCACCAGCGACGGCGAGGCGGTCTACCGCCGGTGCAGCACCGACGATCACCACCACCACCTGGTGTGCCGGTCCTGCGGCAAGGCCGTCGAGGTCGAGGGCCCCGCGGTGGAGAAGTGGGCCGACCAGATCGCCGCGGAGCACGGCTTCCGGGACGTGGCGCACACCATCGAGATCTTCGGGACGTGCGGCGACTGCGCCGAGCGGGCCGCCGAGGAGAAGTAACGCCGGGAGCACCAAAATCGCGGTGACACCGGCACCAACGCCACGGGCCGCCCCCTTGAACCTCAAGGGAGCGGCCCGTGGCGCGTTCGCGTCGCCTTACGTGGCCGGGTGGCCGTCCGGCGCCGGCGCCGCACCGAACCGGCGGTCCCGCTTGGCGTACTCCAGGCACGCGTCCCACAGGTTCCGGCGGTCGAAGTCCGGCCACAGAATGTCCTGGAACACCATCTCGGCGTACGCGCTCTGCCAGATCAGGTAGTTCGAGGTCCGCTGCTCGCCGGACGGCCGCACGAAGAGGTCCACGTCCGGCATGTCCGGGTAGTACATGTACTTCGCGACGGTCTTCTCGTTGACCTTCGACGGATCCAGCTTCCCGGCCCGCACATCCGCCGCGATGGCCGCCGCCGCGTCCGCGATCTCCGCCCGACCGCCGTAATTCACGCAGAAATACAGCGTCATCGCGTCATTGTTCTTGGTCTGCTCCTGGGCGATCTGGAGCTCCTGCACCACGGACTTCCACAGCTTCGGCATCCGCCCGACCCAGCGGATGCGGATGCCCAGCGCGTCCATCTCGTCGCGCCGCCGCCGGATCACGTCCCGGTTGAAGTTCATCAGGAACTTGACCTCGTCGGGCGACCGCTTCCAGTTCTCCGTCGAGAAGGCGTAGAGCGAGAGGTTCTTCACGCCCATCTCGATGCAGCCCTTGAGCACGTCCAGGACGACGCCCTCGCCGACCTTGTGGCCCTCGGTGCGCGGCAGCCCGCGCTCCTTGGCCCACCGGCCGTTGCCGTCCATGACGACGGCGACATGGTTCGGGACCAGATCACTGGGGATCTTCGGCGGCCGCGCACCGGAAGGGTGCGGCTCGGGCGTCTCGTACTCGCGCCGATTACGGCCCAGAATCCCGCGTCGTGCCATGCGGCCCACGTCTCCTATGTGTCGCTTCGGGGGTTCGTTATGTGATGCGTGATGTGGTTCTTATGTGCTTGTGCGCTACTGCTCTACGTACCGGAGGGAGCGCAGGCCCCGCTCCAGGTGCCAGTGCAGATACGCCGTGACCAGCCCGCTGCCCTCCCTGGCGTGACGGGCCTCGCAGGCGTCCGCGGTCTCCCAATCGCCGGTCAGCAGCGCGCTGAGGAGCCCGATGGCCTCTGAGGAGGGTACGACGCTTCCGGGGACCCGGCAGTCGCCGCAGATCACTCCGCCCGACGCCACGGAGAAGAACCGGTTGGGCCCGGGCAGCCCGCACTTCGCACAGCCGTCGAAACTCGGCGCGTAGCCGTTGACGGCGAGCGAGCGCAGCAGGAAGGCGTCCAGGACCAGATGCGGGGCGTGCTCACCGCGCGAGAGCGTCCGCAGGCCGCCGACCAGCAGCAGGTACTGCTGTATCGCCGGCTCGCCCTCGTGGTCGGTGAACCGCTCGGCGGTCTCCAGCATGGCCGTGCCGGCCGTGTAGCGGGCGTAGTCGGTGACGATCCCGCCACCGTACGGAGCGATCGTCTCGCTCTGCGTGCACAGCGGCAGGCCGCGGCCGATCAGCTCGCTGCCGCGGGCGTAGAACTGCACGTCCACATGCGAGAACGGCTCCAGGCGCGCCCCGAACTTCGACTTCGTGCGCCGTACGCCGCGGGCCACGGCCCGGACCCGGCCGTGGCCCCGGGTGAGCAGCGTGATGATCCGGTCCGCCTCACCCAGCTTCTGGGTGCGCAGCACGATGCCGTCGTCGCGGAACAGACTCATGCGGCCATTGTTCCGCATGGCGGCGCCTCCCACGTTGCCGGATGTCCCGCCGTGGGTTTCGCGTGGTTCGCCTGCGGCGGGCTGGTGCCGCTGCGCGGGGCTGTTCGGCTGCGGGGGCGGCCCTACGGACTCCGTCCTACGGTCCGCCCCCTCCCGTGGGTGGGTGGTTGGGGAGAGGCCGGTGGGGGTCTCCGTCCGGCGGACCAGTGCCGGTGGACCGGCGGACCAGGACCAGGACCAGGACCAGACACCGTCGCACTCCGCTGGTACTAGGCCAGATGCAGCGGCCTCATGTCGATGCCGTGCCGTCGGCCGATCTCCACCATGCGCTCGACGTCCCGGGCCGTGTCCGACGGCGGTGGCAGCTCGCGTCGCTGGGCCGGTTCACCGGCTTCGGCGAAGAACTTGTCGATACCGCCCGGCGTGTAGGTGATCACCACACGGACCGTGCTCGTGGGTTCCATTCGCTCCAACGTCCCCGCGGGGATGTGGAAGAACGATCCCGGGCCGCCTTCGAACGTCTCGTTGCCGATGTGGAAGCGCAGCGTCCCCTCGACGACGTAGACACTCTCGGTTCCGGGGTGGGAGTGGGGCGGTGGGCCACCTCCCTCCGGAATGGTCATTTCCATGACGGTCATCTCGCCGTTGGTCTCGTCACCGGACGCCTTGACCTCGTAGAGGCCGTTCAACAGCCAGAATGCGTCGCCGTCGCCCTTTCGGCGTACGACGGAGTTCTTCGCCATGCAGTCGCTCCTTGCCCTCGTAGCTTCCACACGTGTCCCCGCTGCTCACCCGCTGGAAGGCCGCCGTCCGGGTAGGTCTCAGGGCCGCTCGCCCCGTGACTGGTGCGTCGGCGCCAGCGCCGCGGTCAGCTGCCGGGCGACCTCCATCGAGCAGCGGCCCAGCTCGACGAGCGGCGGGTTGTAGCGGTGCGCGATCGAGACGGGGTCGGGGCGCAGCGACGGCAGGACGACCCCCGCGCCGGCGAGGGCCTCGCGCAGTTCCTTCGTCACGGCATCGACTTCCTTGAGGTGGTTCATGATCGTCCGCCTTTCGCAGGGTTGTTCACGGTTTGCATGCAGAGCGTGACGCTGCGGAACTACGCTGCGCAATGGGATCGGCACGGGATCGGCACTACAACTGCCGTGCACACGGTGGGAGTTAGAGGGAGTCAGCCATGGCCAATGGCTCACGCATGGCGGCATGGGAGCACTGGGGCGCGGAACTCAAGTACCGCCGGGAGCTCGCCGGACTGACGCAGGGCGAACTGGGGCGGCGGGTGTTCGTCTCCGGCGGCTACATCGGCCAGTTCGAGCAGGCGATTCGCAAGCCGCAGCTGGACGTGGCGATCCGGATCGACGAGGTTCTACAAACCGACGGCTTTTTCGAGCGGGCTTGGCGGAAGCTGATCGACGACAAGCGGTACGCGGATTACTTCGCGGCCGCGGCAGATCTGGAGCGGCTGGCGACGAAGATCTGTGAGTTCGCACCAACGGTGATGCCGGGGCTGTTGCAAACGGCCCCGTACGCACGGGCAATCACTCGTGCGACCAACCCATTCGCGACGTCCGAGTACGTAGAGGAGATGGTCGCCGCAAGGTTGGACCGCGCGCGGATCCTCAAGAACACAACGCGGCCTGCGTATTGGGCGATCTTGCACGAATGCGTGCTACGCATCCCCGTGGGTGGCCCATTGGTCATGGCCGAGCAACTGGACCACATCGCCGCCATGGCACGTGACTGGATCGCGCTCGTGCTGGTGATCCCGTTCAGCGCGGGCGCCTATGCCCTGCCCACTGGAACGCTGAAGCTCATGGAGTTCGAGGACGCTCCGCCGACCGCCTATACAGAAGCCGTGTTTTCGGGGAATTTGCTGGATGATCCGGCAATGGTGAAGCGATCCCAAGAGGCATACGATCTGCTCAGGGCCGCCGCACTGTCGCCCGAGGCGTCCCTAGCCCTGATCGAATCAGCCGCCGAGGACTACAGACGATGCGAGACTACGACCTGAGCACCGCTCAGTGGCGCAAGAGCAGCTACAGCGACGGCAACGGCGGGGACTGCGTAGAAGTCGCCCACGACTTCCCCGGCGCCGCCACCTGGCGCAAGAGCAGCTACAGCGACGGGGACGGCGGCAACTGCATCGAGGTCTCCGACGACCTCCCCGGCCTGGTCCCCGTCCGCGACAGCAAGGCGGTTCCGGACGGTCCGGCCGTGGCGTTCTCCGCGCCCGCATGGTCCGCTTTCGTCGACGCCGTCAAGAACGCGCGGTTCACGGCCACCTGACCGGCCTTCACCGAGCCGTCACAACAAGAGCACAAGGGCCCTGCCATCTCTCCTGGATGACAGGGCCACATCACGTTATGGTCCAGGGCATACGCGGGCGGAACGTGACCTTCCGCACTTCTCAGTCACCCCCCGCGATCGGCCCTTACGGCTCGTCAACTCCCCGGTAGCATCCCGTGATGATCGGCACCACGAAGCCGTGATGTCCGGCCGCCCCCCTCAGTCCCCATATAGAGGATCTCGATGACATCCATACCGGAGGCGCTGTTGTGGTGCCTCAGCGCAGGTACGGCCGCCGCCGTGGTCCTGGCGGCGCTCACGATCCGGGCCAGCGGACAACGCAAGGCCCTGACGGCCCGTCTCACCGCCGCTGAGGAACAGAACAGCGCCACGCTCCACAGCAATACGGAGCTCTCGGCCCGGCTTCGCGCCACCGAGGCCGAGATCCGGCACCTGGCCGGGACCAGGCTGCCCGACCTGACGATGGCGCTGGCCCACCCGCACGTGCCCGTACGCGGGCTGCTGGACGCCCGGTTCGCCGGGTCGGAGACCGACCAGGCCCTGAACGCCGTACTGGAGCAGGTCGGCGAGGCCATCACCAAGGAGCGGTCCCGGGTCGACGCGGCGGCGCAGTCCACACTGCGCGGCGCGACCACGACCATCCAGGCGCTGCTCTACCGCCTCCAGACGGCGCTTCAGGACATGCAGCACCGCTACGACGACCCGTCCGTCGCCCAGGACCTGCTGGCCGCCGACTTCCTCAACGAGCAGGCGCTGCGGCGCATCCAGGCCACCGGCGTGGTGTGTGGCGCCTGGCCGGGCCTGACGCGTGAGGACTCCTACCTCTCCGAGCTGGTGGTCGGCGCCGCCTCACGGCTGCGCGGCTACGAGCGCGTACAGGTCAGCAACCAGCTGCGCGACCCCGTCGCGGTGGTCGCCCGGGCCGTCGAGCCGATCGCGATCGCCATCACCGAGCTGCTCGCCAACGCGCTGCACCACTCGCACCGGGAGCTGCCCGTCACCGTCACGCTCCAGCAGGGCAACCGCGGTGCGTCGGTCATCATCGACGACTACGGCGTCGGTATGCACGACGACGAGGTCAAGGCTGCGATGGAGCTCCTCGCGAGCGACACGGACCTGCTGCTGACCCAGCTCGGCGACCCGCCGCGGTCCGGATTCGCGGCGGCCGGCCAGCTGGTGCGCCAGTACGGCTTCGGCGTGCACATCGAGTCCTCGCCGTACGGAGGCGTGCGAGCCGTTGTCTACATCCCGGGTGACCCCCTCCTCACCGTCCTCGACGAGAGCGCCCAGCCCATGTCCGTGATGGCTCCGATGCCGCGCCGTTCCGGCGCGTCCGAGCGGCCCGCCGTACTCCCGACCGGAGCCGCCGCCCCCACTCCCCCCACACCGCACACCCCCGCGCCGGCCGCTCCGGCACACGGCGTGCCCGCACAGCCCGACGCCGCGGCGGCCTCCGCCGAGGGCGGACTGCCGCGCAGGCGCCGCCGGCAGCCGGTGGCCGAGCAGGAGCAGAGTCTGCCGCGCACCGAGCCCGTCCACGAGCGTTCCCCGGAGGAGGCCGCCTCTCGCTGGGCCGCACTCCAGCAGGGCACCGAGTCCGGCCGCGCGGCAGCCCAGTCCGAAGCCCCTCGCAGTCCCGAAGGGAACGTCTAGCCATGAACAGCCCCACCCGCCGCCGCGTCACCGAGGACAAGTCCTGGGTGCTGGCCCCCCTCTTGGAGCTGCCGCATGTTATCCACGCAGCCGTGATCTCCGGTGACGGCTTCATCGAGGGCGCCTCGCCGGGCCTGACCCGGGATTGCGCCGAGGGTGTCGCCGCGATGATGTCCGCGCTGCAGGGCGCCGGCCGCGCCGTCACCGCGGCGTTCGCCGGGAAGGACGACACCAGGCTGCGGCAGACCGTCATCGAGTCCGACGAGGGCTTCGTCTTCGCGATACCGGCCGGCGAGAACACCTGCCTGGCCGTCTTCTGCGGCCCGGAGGTGAACATGGGCGTCGTCGCGCACCACATGCAGATCCAGGTCACGACCCTGGGCAGCAAGGTCATGAACAGCCCGGCTCGGGACCTCGGTACGCCGGCATGACGCCGCGCCAGAGCAGCGGACGGCGCCTCGTACCGGCCTATCTTGCGACCGGCGGACGCGCCCAGCCCAGCCGTAACACGTTGGACCGGCTCACCCTGCTGCACAGCGCGGGGATGCCGATCACCAGTGAGGTACGCCCGGAAGAGCACCGCATCCTGGAGCTGCTGCAGCCCGGGGCGCTGTCTCTGGCGGAGGTCGCCGCCCACCTTCAGCTGCCCGTCAGTGTGGTGAAGGTGCTGGTGGCCGATCTCGTCGATGCCGGGCGGCTGCAGGCCCGTGTCCCCATCCCCGAAGCCGAGCAATTCGACCGGCAGATCCTGGAGAGGGTTCTCGATGGACTCCGCTCTCTCAAGTCCTAGCAACGCCACCGGCACCGACGGCATGTACCTCTCGGGAGCCGACCAGACCCTGGTCAAGCTCCTGGTCGCGGGACCGTTCGGGGTCGGCAAGACCACGCTCATCCGCGCGCTGTCGGAGACCCCGCCGCTGCACACCGAAGAGGTGATGACGCAGTCCGGTGCGTTCGTCGACAACCTCGCCGGTGTACGGGAGAAGACCACCACCACCGTCGCCATCGACTTCGGGCGGCTCACGCTGCCCGGCGATCTGGTGCTGTACCTGTTCGGCACCCCCGGGCAGAAACGATTCCGTCCGCTGTGGCAGGACATCGCACGCGGCGCGCTGGGCGCGCTCGTCCTGGCCGACACCCGCCGACTCGCGGACTCCTTCGAGGTGATGGACATCATCGAGGAGGCGGGACTGCGCTACGCGGTCGCGGTCAACACCTTCCCCGACGCGCCGCACTACGACGTGCCGCAGCTCCGCGAGGCCCTCGACCTGCACCCCGAGACGCCGCTGGTGATGTGCGACGCCCGCGACCGGGACCAGTCCGTCGATGCGCTGATCGCGCTCGTCGGGCACGTTCTCGCCCACACGCCCCAGGAGAACCAGACCTCGTGACTTCCCCGTACGAGCCGGGTGCCGCCCCACCACCCGGCTGCCCCGCCCATGCCCAGGGCGCAGCGGCCGCCGGGCCGGCGGACGCCCTCGCCCAGGGCGCCCCCGCTCCGGGCGGCCATCCGCTGGACCAGGTCGAAGGCCACCCGCTCGTCAGGCTCTACGAGCCGGAGTTCGCCGCCGACCCGCACCGCTACTATGCCTATCTGCGCCAGTACGGCGCCCTGGCCCCGGTGGAGATCGCCACCGGCGTGACCGCGATGCTGGTCACCGACTACCGGGCCGCGCTGGAGCTGCTGAACGACGAGGCCACCTGGTCGAAGGACTCCCGGGCCTGGATGCAGACGGTGCCGGCCGACACCGCGGTCATGCCGATGCTGGGCTGGCGGCCGAACGCCCTGTTCAACGACGGGGACGTGCACCGCCGCTACCGCCAGGTGATCACCGACAGCTTCCGGCTCGTCGAGCCGCAGGAGCTGCGGGCGCGGGTCCGCAAGGCCGCGGACTCCCTGATCCAGAAGTTCGGCGCGACGGGCGAGGTGGACCTGATGTCCGCCTACGCCCAGCAGTTGCCGCTGCTGATGTTCAACAACCTCTTCGGTATGCCGGACGAGTACGGCGACCAGTTGATCGCGGCCATCGGCGGGCTGATGGACGGGGCCACGCCGGAGGAGGCGGCGGCCGCCGACGCGGCGTTCTCGGCGTACATCATGGAGCTGGTCGGCCGGAAGAAGGCGCAGCGCGGCGCGGACCTGACGTCCTGGTTCCTGGACCACCCCAACGGGCTGTCCGACGAGGAGGTCATCGCGCAGATCGTGGTGACCATGGCCGCGGGCAACGAGCCGCTGGCCAACCTCATCGCCAACGCGCTGTCGCGGATGCTCTCCGACGACCGCTACTACAGCACCCTGTCCGGTGGCGCGCTGACCGTCCAGGACGCCATCAACGAAGTGCTGTGGAACGACCCGCCGATGGGCCAGTACTCCGCGCACTACGCCCGCCGCGATGTGTTCTTCCACGGCACCTGGGTGCGCAAGGGGCAGCTGGTGCTGGTCTCCTACGCGGCGGCCAACACCCAGTTCGGCGAGGTCACGCTGGACAGCGGCTCGGGCAGCGGCGCGCATCTGACCTGGGCGTCCGGGCCCCATGCCTGCCCGGTGCCGCGGCATGCGCTGGTGATCGCCACCACCGCGATCGAACGTCTCACCGCCTGGCTCTCCGACATCGAACTCGCCGTCTCCATAGAGGAGTTGAGCTGGCGCCCCGGCGCCTTCCAACGGGCCCTGACCGCTCTCCCGGCCCGCTTTTCTCCCATCACCCCCGATCAGGCAGGAGCCACCCCATGGGACAACAGCTCGTCGCCCTCGACCCCTCCGGATCCGACGTCTACGCAGAGGCCGAACGCCTCCGTCGGCTAGGGCCCGTCACCCGCGTCCAGATCCCCGAGGGCCCGGAGGCATGGTCGATCACCAGCCACGCCCTCATCAAGAAGCTGCTGACCGATCCGCGCGTCTCCAAGGACCCCCGCAAACACTGGCCCGCCTGGCAGCGCGGCGAGTACCAGGACGGCTGGCTGGCGACCTGGGTCGGCGTCACCAACATGTTCACCGCGTACGGCGAGGACCACCGGCGGCTGCGCAAGCTCATCGCGCCGGCCTTCACCGCCCGCCGCACCGAGGCCATGCAGCCGTCGGTCGAGCGGATCACCGCGGCCCTGATCGAGGACCTCGCGGCGGCCCCGGCCGGTTCGGTCACCGACCTGCGCGCCGGCTTCGCCCACCCGCTGCCCATGCAGGTCATCTGCGAGCTGTTCGGCATACCGAGCGACGACACCCGCACGGAGCTGGCCCGGCTCGCCGAGATCATCATGACCAGCGTCGACCCGGAAGAGGCCGGGAAGACGCTGATGGCCACCCAGGAGCTGCTGCGCGGCCTGGTCGCGCTCAAGCGCCGGCAGCCCGCCGAGGACCTGACCAGCCTGCTGGTCGCCTCGCGGGACGAGGACGGCCAGAAGATGAGCGAGCAGGAGCTGATCGACACGCTGCTGCTCGTCCTGGTCGCCGGGCACGAGACCACCGTCAACCTCATCGGCAACGCGGTGCACAACCTGCTCACGCACCCCGAGCAGCGCAAGCAGGTGCTCACCGGCCAGGCATCCTGGAACGACGTCATCGAGGAGACCCTCCGCTGGTCCCCCAGCGTCGCCAACCTGCCGCTGCGCTTCGCCGTCGAGGACATCGAGATCCCGGACGGCCCGACCATCCGCAAGGGTGACGCGATCCTGCCGTCGTTCGTGGCGGCCGGCCGCGACCCCGAGCAGCACGGGCCCACCGCGGGCGAGTTCTCCGTCCGGCGCCCGAACGTGGAGCACCTCAGCTTCGGCCACGGCGTCCACCACTGCCTGGGCGCGCCGCTGGCCCGGATGGAGACGCGGCTGGCCCTTCCGGCGCTCTTCGACCGGTTCCCGGATCTCGAACTGGCGGTGCCCGAGGAGGAGTTGGAGCCGTCGGCCGGGTTCATCACGACCGGGATGCGCACCCTGCCGATCCGTCTGACGCCGGCCGCGTCCTGATATCGGCCGTGTCCTGACGCCGGTCCGCTGCGCGTACGGCCGACGCCCCGCCACCTTCTCGGTGGCGGGGCGTCGGTCTGCGTGGGCCTCGGGCTGCCGCGGGGGAGTCGGCCGCGCGGGGCGTCGCGCAGGGCGAAAGGGCGTGGGGCGGCCGTCAGGAGGGCGTACGGGCGGCCGCCAGCAGGCGGTGGGTGTCGCCGGGGCGGAGCATCAGCGCACTGCCGACCGTGGTGAGCGCCTCGCGTTCGGCGGGGGTGTAGGAGCCGTCGGCGAGGGCGATCCGGGCGCCCTGCAGGAGCAGCGATTCGCGGCCGGCGCGGGCGAGGTGCGGGGCGAGCGGCTCCAGGGACTCATGGAGCTCTATGGCCAGCGCGGTGCCGCAGGGGTCGAGGCCGTGGTGGCCGCAGTGGCCGCCGGTGAGCGCGGCGGAGGGCCTCGGGGGCAGGCCGGTGTCGGCGGCGAGGGCGGCGAGGAGGGTGAGCAGCTGGTCCTCGGAGCAGTCCGCGAAGCCGGCCGCGCGGACCGTGTCGACGGCGGTGGCCCGCACGGCGCGGGAGGACGTCCCGCCGGCGGCCAGCAGGGCGAGGGTGATGGTGTGGACGGCGTCCCTGAGCATCGCGGAGAACCGCACGGTGGTGGGGTGGTCCAGGGCGTCCAGGCCGAAGTGGCCGTGGCAGGCGGAGCACTCCAGAACGGGGCCGGTGGCGCCGCGGGAGAGCACCGGGACGCCGAGGACGGTCAGCCGGCGCTGGCCGGTCCGGCGCAGGTAGTTGCGGTCCCCGCCGCAGTCCGGGCAGAAGAACTCGCCGTCGGCGACGGTACGCCAGGACGTGCGCACGCCCATCACACACATCTTGTGCATCACGCCAGCCTCCATGCCGCTGCGGCCCCGTCGCCTATTGGACGTGATGTTAGCCACATCATTGATGCGGCGTCAGCACCTCGTATCGGACAACTGGCGGGACGGTGACGGGCTCCGCCCTTCCGGGGGAGAAGGGCGGAGCACCTTGACGCGGCCAGGAGCCGGGGCCGCGTCAGCCTCTGGAGGTCGGCGCCCCGAGCGCCTCGGTGACCTCGCGCGCCTGGTTGTCCAGGCCACGGGCGTTGGGGTGGATGAGGGTGCAGCTCTCACCGGAGCCGGGGATCTGGCGGCACGGGCCCGCGGGCGGGTCGGTCTGGTGACCGTCACCCGTGAGGTCGTCCTTGATCCCGTACATCCACTTCGCGTCCCCGCTCTCGCACACGCCATGGGCCGCGCTGGGGCCGTAGGTGTCGACATAGGCCGCGCCGTGGTCGGCGGCCTGCTTCTCCAGCAGGCCGTTGACGTCGTGTTCGAGCCCGTCCACCCAGGGCATGTCGCCCTTTCTGACGCTGCCGAGCTGGTTGAAGTGCCCGTACGCGCAGCCGGAGGGGTCCGCGACGACGGCCGGATAGCCGACGACGGCGATCCGCGCATGCGGCGCGGCCTCGCGGATCTTTGCCATCATCCGGTCGAAGTCGGCGTCGAGCCGGTCGAACCGCCCGCGCAGCCAGGCCGCCCCGCCACCGCCGTCGGAGTAGTAGTCGGCGCAGGGGCTGGGCTTCCACACCGGCGCGAAGGCGCCCAGTTCCAGGCACTTCGTCATGATGGGCCCGAAGCCGAGGGAGTTGCCGCCGATACTGACGGTGACGTAGTCGGTGTCGTCGGACAGCGCGTCGATCTGGGCGGGGACCTCGTCCCAGCCGCCCGGTGGCGGGGTCGTGGGCGGGCCGAGGACCTTGTCGGTGGGCTGGGGCCGAAGGACCCCGTCGACGATCTCGGCCGCCCCGCAGGTGACGTCGGTCAGTTCGTAGCCGAGCCGCTCGGCGACCTGGTGGGGGTAGTTGCGGTAGGAGCGGCCGCAGCCGTCGCTGTCGTCCCAGGGGCGGACGAACGACCCCGCGCTGTAGGAGTCGCCGAGCGCGACATAGGTGGGACGGTCGGCCGCGGCGGCCGGCGTCCCGGCCGGGGTGAGGCAGGAGCCCACCACCGCGAGGGCCGCGGCCCCGGCCAGGGCCAGCCGGGCGACGACGGGCATACCTAATCTGCTCATGCGCACGTCCTTGGTGTCCGCGCCGCGGCCGGTCCGACGGGCGCACCACCGAACGTACCGGGAAACTACGCAGAGTAACCGAGGCGGATTTTCAAACCCCACCTTCAGGTGGCCCGGGTGCACGACGGCGCCCCCGCGGCTCGGGGCGAGCCATGGCGGCGCCGGGGTGATCTGTGCAGGTCAGCGGGCCGCGCGGTTGACCGCGGAGACGACCGCCTTCAGCGAGGCGCGCGTGGTGTTCGGGTCGATGCCGATGCCCCACAGCACCTTGTCGCCGATCGCGCACTCGATGTACGAGGCGGCCTGCGCGGAGGCGCCCTCGCTCATCGTGTGCTCCTGGTAGTCCAGCAGGCGTACGTCGACGCCGATGCCCTGCAGGGCGTCGAAGAACGCGGAGATCGGACCGTTGCCGGAGCCGGTCAGGACGGTGTCCTGGCCGTCGACGACCGCCTCGACCGTCAGCGCGTCGGTGCCGTCCCGGTCCGTCGTGGTCTGGCCGTTCTTGACCTGGATACGGCCCCAGGGGTTCTCGGGGTTGGGCAGGTACTCGTCCTGGAAGACGGACCAGATGGCGGCCGGGGTGACCTCGCCGCCCTCGGCGTCGGTCTTCTCCTGGATGATCCGGGAGAACTCGATCTGCATCCGGCGCGGCAGGTCCAGTTTGTGGTCGTTCTTCAGGACGTAGGCGATACCGCCCTTGCCGGACTGGGAGTTGACCCGGATGACGGCCTCGTAGGAGCGGCCGACGTCCTTGGGGTCGATGGGCAGGTACGGCACCGCCCACTCGATCTCGTCCACGGTCCTGCCGGCGGCGGCCGCCTCGGCCTCCATGGCGTCGAAGCCCTTCTTGATGGCGTCCTGGTGGGAGCCGGAGAAGGCGGTGTAGACCAGGTCGCCCGCGTAGGGGTGGCGCGGGTGGACCTCCATCTGGTTGCAGTACTCGCTGGTGCGGCGGATCTCGTCGATCTGCGAGAAGTCGATCTGCGGGTCGACGCCCTGGGAGAAGAGGTTCATGCCCAGCGTCACCAGGTCGACGTTGCCGGTGCGCTCGCCCTGGCCGAACAGGCAGCCCTCGATGCGGTCGGCGCCCGCCATGATCGCCAGCTCGGCGGCGGCCACGGCCGTACCGCGGTCGTTGTGGGGGTGGACGGACAGGCAGATGTGCTCGCGGCGGGAGAGGTTGCGCGACATCCACTCGAAGCGGTCGGCGTGCGTCGACGGCGTGGAACGCTCCACGGTGGCGGGCAGGTTGAGGATGATCTCGCGCCCCTCCTCCGGCTGCCAGACGTCCATGACGCCCTCGCAGACCTCCAGCGCGAAGTCCAGCTCGGTGTCGGTGAAGATCTCCGGCGAGTACTGGTAGCCGAAGACGGTCTCGTCGCCCAGCAGCTTGTCGGCGTACTCCATCACCAGCCGCGTACCGTCCACCGCGATCTGCTTGACCTGCTCCTTCGAACCGCGGAAGACCACCCGGCGGAAGGTCGGGGCGGTCGCGTTGTACAGGTGGACGGTGGCGCGGTGGGCCCCGCGCAGCGACTCCACGGTCCGCTCGATCAGCTCCTCGCGGGCCTGCGTCAGCACCGAGATGGTGACGTCCTCCGGGATGGCGCCCTCTTCGATGATGGAGCGCACGAACGCGAAGTCGGTCTCACCGGAGGACGGGAAGCCGACCTCGATCTCCTTGTAGCCCATGCGTACCAGCAGGTCGAACATCTCGCGCTTGCGGGCCGGCGACATCGGGTCGATCAGCGCCTGGTTGCCGTCGCGCAGATCGGTCGACAGCCAGCGGGGCGCGGCGGTGATCCGGTTGTCCGGCCAGGTGCGGTCGGGGATGTCGACGGCTTCGTAGGGGCCGTACTTGTGGATCGGCATCCCGGAGGGGCGCTGCAGTCGCGTGGCGTTGGTGACCGGGGTACGGCGGCCGACGGCGTTGGCTGCGGGGCTCGACGGATTCGTCATGGTGCGTAGGGCTCCTCGTGTGTCCGCTGGGGGGCCGACGGGGCGAAAGATCGCAACACCGAACTCCGCGGGGAGGGGGTCGGCCTACGACTACAGGCCCTCGCCGCGGCAGCTAAGGAGAAGCAGCCCGAAACGCATGATGCACAGCACCCTAGCTGAGGTACGCCCTGAGTGGCGGGTGCGTATCAGTATGCGGGACCGGGTCGGGCGTTACGGCCTAAATGCGACGAACCACACATATTAAGGAATCTCGACGGCGCCCAGTGACACGTGGACTACACAGTGCCACCGTTTGTCCATGGACCTCAACGAGACGAGCAAGAAGGCCGCCACCTCCACCCCCGTCTTCTGCACGATCATCCCGCCGCACATCCTCGACAACCTGGCGCGGTCCGAGGACCCGCGCCACTTCGAGCCCGCCCGCCGCACCCTGGAGCACGACGGCCAGCACCGCATCCAGCGCCGCGTCCGGGCCGCCGGGGCCGTCGCCCCTCAGGAGGCCCGGGCCGACGCCGACAAGCCGAACCGCACCATCTACGACGCCAGGCACCGCGAGGACCTGCCCGGCACCAAGGTGCACGCGGAGTCCGACAGCCCCTCCAAGGACGCCTCCGTCAACCGCGCCCACGCCGGCCTCGGCGCCACCTTCGAGCTCTACCTCAAGGTCTACGGCCGTAAGTCCATCGACGGCGCCGGCCTGCCGCTCGATGCCACCGTCCACTACGGCGAGAAGTACAACAACGCCTTCTGGGACGGCGAGCGGATGGTCTTCGGCGACGGCGACAACGACCTCTTCGTGGACTTCACCATCCCCGTCGACGTGATCGGCCACGAGCTCACCCACGGCGTCACCCAGTACACCGCCAACCTCGATTACCAGGGCCAGTCCGGCGCCCTCAACGAGTCCGTCTCCGATGTCTTCGGCGCCCTGATCAAGCAGTACGCCCTCGGCCAGACCGCCGACCAGGCCGACTGGCTGATCGGCGCCGACCTGCTCGGCCCGGGCGTCGACAAAGGCACGGCCCTGCGCTCCATGAAGGCCCCCGGAACGGCGTACGACGACAACATCCTCGGCAAGGACCCGCAGCCCGCCACCATGGCGGGCTATGTCGACACCGCCGGCGACAATGGCGGTGTCCACATCAACTCCGGCATCCCCAACCACGCGTTCTACCTGGTCGCCACCGCCCTGGGCGGCAAGGCATGGGAGCGCGCGGGCCAGGTCTGGTACGACGTGCTGACCGGCGGCGAGCTCGCCAAGGGCGCCCAGTTCGCCGACTTCGCCGCGCTGACCGTCGCCGCCGCCCGGGCCCGCTTCGGCGAGGGCAAGGAGCTCAAGGCGGTGCAGGAAGCCTGGGCCAAGGTCGGCGTCCCGACCTCGTAGGACCGGCATCCGGACGGGCGGGGGCGTCCGACAGGCGCTCCCGCCCCGCCCGCGATTACCGTGGCCCCAGGGGGTAGGAGCCCCTCGCAAGGCGTCCGACGACGTCGGAGGATTCCGTTATGCGCATTCATATCCACCGCACCGGCGGCTTCGCGGGCGTGGACCGCCGCGCCGAGGTCGACACCGCGGACCGCCCCGACGCGGCCGACTGGCACACCCTCGCCGAGCAGGCCGTGGCCACCGCCCACACCGAACCCCCCATCGGCGTCCCCGACGGCTTCAGCTACCAGATCACCGTCGACGGCAACACCGTCTACTGCTCCGATCCCCGCCTCACGGACGAGCAGCGGACGCTGATCACGCGGGTGATGAAGGAAGGGTCGTAGGGAGCGTCGCCGTGGGCGGCGCCTCGTCGGCCGTGGCGCCCCCGCGGGATTGCCCTCCCACCCCTGGGAATGCCCTCCCACCCCACCGCGTTCTGGCCCCGAAGGGGGCGCTCGCATCCCCTACGGCATCTGTTCGGCCGCCCCCTAGGGACCGCCGCCCCCGGGGACCACCCGCGCCAACTCCCCTCCCCCGCCCGCCCCTTGACACCGTTACCGGCGGTAAGGAGGATCCGGCCATGACTACGGTGCCGGTCTCCTCCGCCTCGCTGCCGCGCTTTCCCCGGGACTTCGTGTGGGGGGTGTCGACCTCCGCCGCGCAGATCGAGGGCGCGGTGGCCGAAGCGGGGCGGGGCCGCTCGTCCTGGGACGTGTTCGCGGCGCAGGCCGGGCGGATCAAGGACGGGTCGGACGCCCGGGTGGCCACCGACCACTACCACCGCTACCGCGAGGACGTGGCGCTGCTGCGCGGCCTCGGAGTCGGCGCGTACCGGTTCTCGGTGGCCTGGCCGCGGGTGGTGCCGGACGGCGTCGGCGCGGTCAACGCGGCCGGGCTGGACTTCTACGACCGGCTGGTGGACGAGCTGCTGGCGGCGGGCGTCGCCCCGGTGCCGACGCTGTTCCACTGGGACACGCCGCAGGCCCTGGAGGAGCGCGGCGGCTGGCTCGTACGGGAGACGGCCGGGCGCTTCGCGGCGTACGCGGACGCGGTGGCGGCGCGGCTCGGGGACCGGGTGGAGCGGTGGATCACGCTCAACGAGCCCGCCGAACTGACGCTGCTGGGCTACGGGCTGGGCCAGCACGCGCCGGGGCGGCGGCTGCTGTTCGAGGCGCTGCCGGCGGCGCACCATCAGCTGCTGGGGCACGGTCTGGCCGTACAGGCGCTGCGGGCCCGGGGAGCGGGCGGCATCGGCATCGCCAACTCTCACGGTCCGACCTGGGCGGCCTCGGAGGACGAGGCGGACACCTCGGCCGCGGAGCTCTACGACCTGCTGCTCAACCGGCTCTTCGCGGAGCCCCTGCTGCTGGGGCGGTATCCGGGTGCGGAGGGGGATCTGGCGGGGATGCTGCCGGGTCCGGTCGCCGAGGACCTGAAGATCATCGCGCAGCCGCTGGACTGGTACGGGATCAACTACTACCAGCCGACGTCGGTGGGCGCCCCGCGGGAGGCGGGCGGCGGCGGGCCGGCCGAGTTCGCCGGGATCGAGATACCGGCCGAACTCCCCTTCGCGCCCCGGGAGATCGAGGGCTACCCGCGGACCGACTTCGGCTGGCCGGTGGTGCCGGCGGCGCTGACCGAGCTGCTGGTGTCCTTCCGGGAGCGGTACGGGGACCGGCTGCCGCCCGTGGTCATCACCGAGAACGGCTGCTCGTACGAGGGGATCGAGGACGGCGAGCGGATCGCCTTCCTGGACGGGCATCTGCGGGCGCTGCACGCGGCCATGGCGGCCGGGGTGGACGTGCGGGGGTACTTCGTGTGGTCGCTGCTGGACAACTTCGAGTGGGCGGAGGGGTACGCGCGGCGCTTCGGGCTGGTGCATGTCGACTACGAGACGCTGACCCGCACGCCGAAGGCGTCGTACCACTGGTTGCGGGAGGTGCTGCGGGAGCAGGCCCGGCAGGACCGGGGATGAGCGAGGCGGCGGCTTCGGGGGCGCTCGCGGAGCCGTCGCAGCCGGTGGGGCGCGGCTGGTCCGCGTCGCTGTCGCTGGCGAACGGGGCCATCTGGGTCGGATGGTACGGGCCGCTGCAGATCCTGCTCGCCTGGCAGGCGGCCGAGCTGGCGCCGGCGGGCACGGCCAAGGAGTCGGTGCTGGCGTGGGTGACGGGGGCCGGGGCCGCGGTCTCGTTGGCCGCCAATCCGCTGTTCGGGGCGCTGTCGGACCGTACGACGTCGCGGTTCGGGCGGCGCACGCCGTGGATCGTCGCCGGGGTCGCGGGCGGGGCAGCGGCCCTGGTGCTGCTGGCGGGGGCCCGCAGCGTGCCGGCGATGGCGGTGGGGTGGTGCCTGGTGCAGCTCACCTTGAACGCGGCGTTCGCGGCGATCACCGCCGCGGTGCCCGACCGGGTGCCGCACCGGCAGCGGGGCGCGGTGGGCGGCTGGCTGGGGGCCGCGCAGATTCTGGGCGTGGTGGCCGGAACGGGGCTGGCGACGGCCGGCGGCGGGGTGGTCGGCGGGTATCTGGCCTGCGCCGGGTTCGCGGTGCTGGGGACGCTGCCGTATGTGCTGCTGCACCGGGATCCGGTGCTGCCGGCGGCGCGGCGGCCGGCGCTGACCTGGCGGGGGTTCCTCGGCGGGTTCTGGATCAGCCCGCGCCGCCATCCCGACCTGGGCTGGGCCTGGTTGACCCGGTTCCTGGTCAACCTCGGCAACGCGCTGGCGCTGCTGTACCTGCTGTACTACCTGCGGGATGTGCTGCGGCGGCCGGACCCGGGTGGCGGGGTGCTGGTGCTGACCGCCGTCAACGGCGTCACCCTGCTGGCCACGGTCGTGGTGGGCGGGATCTGGTCGGACCGGGCGGGGCGGCGGCAGCCGTTCGTGCTGTGGGCCGGGGTGATCATGGCGGTGGCCACCGGGCTGCTGGCCGTATGGCAGACCTGGCCGGGCGCGGTGTGCGCGGCGGCGCTGCTGGGCCTGGGGTTCGGCGTCTTCACGTCCGTCGACCTCGCGCTGATGACCGAGGTGCTGCCGGCCGCGGCGCACCGCGGCAAGGACCTCGGCATCATCAACATCGCCAACTCGCTTCCGCAGGTGGCCGCCCCGGCGCTGGCCGCGCCGATCGTCGGCCACCTCGGCGGCTACCGGGCGCTGTACGGCGTCGCGGCGGCGATCGGGCTGGTGGGGGCGCTGCTGGTGCGGCGGATCCGGGGCGTGGCGTAGGGGGTCCGGGAGGCCCTGCGGGGCCGGGCCGTCAGAAGCCCAGCTTGCGCAGCTGCTTGGGGTCGCGCTGCCAGTCCTTGGCCACCTTGACGTGCAGATCGAGGAAGACCGGCGTGCCCAGCAGCGCCTCGATGTGCTTGCGGGACTTGGTGCCGACCTCCTTCAGGCGCTTGCCCTTGGGGCCGATGATGATGCCCTTCTGGCTGGGGCGCTCGATGTAGACGTTGGCGTGGATGTCGAGCAGGGGCTTGTCGGCGGGGCGGTCCGCGCGCGGCAGCATCTCCTCGACGACCACCGCGATCGAGTGCGGCAGCTCGTCGCGTACGCCCTCCAGGGCGGCCTCGCGGATCAGCTCGGCGACCATGACCTGCTCGGGCTCGTCGGTGAGGTCGCCCTCCGGGTAGAGCGCGGGGCTCTCGGGGAGCAGCGGGACGAGAAGGTCGGCCAGCAGGGAGACCTGGGTGTCGCCCACCGCCGAGACCGGGATGATCTCGGCCCACTCGATGCCCAGCTCCTTGCCGAGCTGGTCGATCGCGATCAGCTGGGCGGCCAGCGCCTTGGAGTCGACCAGGTCGGTCTTGGTGACGATGGCGACCTTGGGGGTCTTCTTGATGTCGGCCAGCTCACCGGCGATATAGCGGTCGCCGGGGCCGATCTTCTGGTCGGCGGGCAGACAGAAGCCGATCACGTCGACCTCGGACCAGGTGGTGCGGACGATGTCGTTGAGGCGCTCGCCGAGCAGCGTGCGCGGCTTGTGCAGACCCGGTGTGTCGACGAGGACCAGCTGGGCGTCGGGGCGGTGCACGATGCCGCGCACCGTGTGGCGGGTGGTCTGCGGGCGGTTGGAGGTGATCGCCACCTTCGTCCCGACGAGAGCGTTCGTGAGGGTGGACTTGCCCGCGTTGGGGCGGCCGACGAAGCAGGCGAAGCCGGCGCGGTGCGCGGCGGAGGAGTCTGTACGAACGCTCATGGCGCCCATTCTCCCCGATCCACGGCGCCGCTCCGACCACGCCGGGCGATGATCAGTGCGGCGCGGGGCCGCGGCACGCGGCGGATGCGGGCGGGCTCTGCTGGACGGGCCCGCCCCGCGCGTCCCGCGGCCGGGGCCGGGCTAGGGCCTGTCCGATGGGTCCTACTCGCCCGCCGGGACCGCGAGGCGCAGGGTGCCGTCGGGGCCGGCGACCAGGACCGGCGTCCCGGGGCCGCCGAGGTCCCGTACGGCCGCACGGTCCGCGTCGGCGGCGCCCTCGGCGTCGGTGACCACGGCCGCGGCCTCCAGGGACGTCGCCCCGCTGGCGACGGCCATCGCGACGGCCGTCTGCAGCGCGCTGAGCTTGAGCGAGTCCAGGGCGACGGTGCCGGCGACGTAGGTGCGGCCGGTCTCGTCGCGTACGGCGGCGCCCTCGGGCACTCCGTTGCGCGCCCGTGCCGAGCGCGCGAGCGTGATGATCTTGCGGTCTTCGGGGTCCAGCGGTGCGGCTTCGGTCATACGGGCGAGCATATGCGCCGCCGCCCCGGCGGCCGTACGGGGATCACCCCGCCACCGGGTACCTCCCGCCTCCCCCACGCTCGACCAGGCGCGCGCGGGGGGAGCCCCGTCTGCCCTCCGGCGGGGTGAGCCACTCCAGCTTCGCCGCGGTGTCCGTCTCCGGGCGCGCGTTGTGCAGCACGATGTTCAGGTCCGGCCGGACCGGGATGCGCAGCTGGGTGGTCTCGAACAGCAGGGCGCCGACCAGCGGATGGTCCATCTCCTTGTGCAGCTGGCCGCCGTCCTGCACATCGCCGCGCGCCCACAGCTCGCGGAACTCCGCGCTGAGCGCGGAGGTTTCGCGGACGATCTCGTCGAAGCCCTCGTCGTCGGGGCGCGCCGAGCACGCGGCGCGGTACTGGGCGACGATCTGCGGCGCGTTCGCCTCCCAGCTGGCGGCCCGCGCGCGGTACACCGGGTCGGTGAAGAACGCGATCAGGCAGTTGCGGGAGACGCCGGGGCGGCCGTGGCCCATGACCAGGTGCGCCGCCTCGTTGTAGGCGATGGTGTTCCAGTACGGGTCCATGATGTGCGCCGGGAACGGCATCCAGGCGTCGATCAGCCGCTGCAGGCCCGCGCAGACATCCGTCATGCCCAGCTCCTCGGCGTCCTGCCGCAGCGGCGGGTTCAGCCCGGCCAGTACGTACAGATGCCGCCGCTCGGCGCCGCTGAGCCGCAGCACCCGGGCGACCGCGTCCAGCACCTGCGGGGAGACGGTGATGTCGCGGCCCTGCTCCAGCCACTGGTACCAGGACGCACCGACCCCGGCGAGGACGGCGACCTCCTCGCGGCGCAGTCCCGGCGTACGGCGGCGGCCGCCGTCGGGCAGGCCCGCCTCGGCCGGGGTGACCCGGGCGCGCCGGCTCATCAGGAAGTCGCGCAGGTCCTGGCGTCGGCGCGAGGTGTCGTGGGCGGCGGTGTTCGGGGCCACGTTTCTCCCCCTGTCGGCGTGGCTGGTGGTGCGGGCACCACGATAAGTTCCCGCTCCCACGGCGTGTTCCGGGCCCGCAGGCTCGTCGTATGCCGATAGCCGACACCCCTCCGGCGGCTTCGCGGACGCCGCGGCGCGGCCGAGGAGGAAGAAGGTGGTTGCCCCGGTACCCCCGTAGCCGGGGCAACCTGCGCTGCAAGATTTCTCTGACGATTTCTCTCACGCACGGCGGCCGCATTCCTGCGGCCGCTCGAAGATCCTTCCATGGCAGGCCGGGAAGAATCCAGCCCCATCGGAGATGACTTACAGAACATTTCTGGTGCACTGGAGATAAGTGCCCATGTGCAATTTTCTGCACCTGAGCGCCGTGTGCAATTTTCTGCACATCGACGGCGGAGAACACTCCCGAATTCTCCGGGGATTAGCCGGAGAGTTCCCCGGCCTCGCCCGCGACCTTGGCGCGGACCGGCTCGCAGACCACCGTGATGATCTTGTTGCGGCGGCCGGCCGGCGACTCGGCGGTCAGCCGGAGCGCGGTCAGCCCGGCATCGGCGTCGGCACCGGAGAGGTCCACCTCAGCGGTGGCGCCGGCGATCGGGACCCGGCCGAGGAGCTTGGCGAGCAGGCCGCCGACGGTCTCCACGTCCTCGTCGTCCAGCTCGGGCAGGCCGTAGAGCTCGCCGAGGTCGCCGATGTCCAGGCGGGCGGTGACGCGATAGCGGCCGTCGCCGAGATCCTCGACCGGCGGCAATTCCCGGTCGTATTCATCGGTGATCTCGCCGACGATCTCCTCAAGGATGTCCTCGATGGTCACGATCCCGGCGGTGCCGCCGTATTCGTCGATGACCACCGCGACATGATTGCGGTCCTGCTGCATTTCGCGCAGCAGATCACCGGCGTTCTTGGTGTCGGGGACGAAGACGGCGGGCCGCATGGCCGTGGAGACCAGCTCGGTCTCGGCGTCGCGGCTGATGTGGACCTTGCGGGCGAGGTCCTTGAGGTAGACCACGCCGACGATGTCGTCCTCGTTCTCGCCGGTCACCGGGATCCGGGAGAAGCCCGAGCGCAGGGCGAGGGTCAGCGCCTGGCGGATGGTCTTGAAGCGCTCGACGGCGACCAGGTCCGTACGCGGCACCATCACCTCGCGGACGAGGGTGTCGCCGAGCTGGAAGACGGAGTGCACCATCCGGCGCTCCTCGTCCTCGATCAGCGACTCCTTCTCGGCGAGGTCGACCAGGGAGCGCAGCTCCGCCTCCGAGGCGAACGGGCCCTTGCGGAAGCCCTTGCCGGGGGTCAGGGCGTTGCCGATGAGGATCAGCAGCTGCGGGATGGGGCCCATGATGCGGGCCAGCGGCAGCAGGACGTACGCGGCGGCCGTGGCGGTGTTCAGCGGATGCTGGCGGCCGATCGTCCGCGGCGAGACGCCGACGGCGACATAGGAGACCAGCACCATCACGCCGATGGCGACGGTCAGCGCCTGCCAGGTCTCCTCGAAGGAGCGCAGGCAGGCGTAGGTGACCAGGACGCCGGCGGCCATCTCGCAGCCGACCCGCACCAGCAGCGCCACATTGAGGTAGCGGGTGGGATCGGCGGCCACCTGGGCGAGCTTGGTGCTGCCGCGGCGCCCGGAGCGGACCGCCTCCTCGGCGCGGAAGCTGGTGGTACGGGCCAGGCCCGCCTCCGCGCAGGCGGCGAGCCAGGCGATCACGACGAGCAGGACCGCGACCGCGATCAGCTGGGTGGTCATCGCGGGCACCGTCAGGTGACGGTGGGGGCGGGAGAGGGGCCGGTCAGGCCCCGCTCGGCGCGCCAGCCATCGATGATCGCCGCCTGCAGACCGAACATCTCGGCCTTCTCGTCCGGCTCCTCGTGGTCGTAGCCGAGGAGATGGAGCACGCCGTGGACGGTCAGCAGCTGGAGCTCCTCGTCCATGCTGTGCCCGGTCGGCGCCTCCCCCCCCTGCTTCTTGGCGACCTCCGGGCACAGCACGATGTCACCGAGGAGCCCCTGCGGGGGCTCCTCGTCGTCCTTGGCCGGCGGACGCAGCTCGTCCATCGGGAAGGACATGACATCGGTCGGGCCCGGCAGGTCCATCCACTGAATGTGGAGCTGCTCCATGGCCTCGGCGTCCACCACGATGACGGACAGCTCGGACAGCGGGTGGATGCGCATCCGGGCGACGGCGTAGCGCGCGACGTCCAGGATGGCCTGCTCGTCGATGTCCGTACCGGACTCGTTGTTGACGTCGATGGACATGGGGGCGTTGCTTCTCACTTCTCGTTCGCTCGGTGCGTCCGGCTCACTGGCCGTTGCGGCTGTCGTACTTCTCGTAGGCGTCGACGATACGGCCGACCAGCTTGTGCCGGACCACATCCTTGCTGGTGAGCAGGGAGAAGTGCACATCGTCGACGCCGTCCAGGATCTCCCGGACCTGGCGCAGACCGCTCTTCGTGCCGCCCGGAAGGTCGACCTGGGTGACATCGCCGGTGATGACGATCTTGGAGTCGAATCCGAGGCGGGTGAGGAACATCTTCATCTGCTCGGGATTCGTGTTCTGCGCCTCGTCGAGGATGATGAACGCGTCGTTGAGCGTCCGGCCGCGCATATACGCCAGCGGCGCGACCTCGATCGTGCCCGCGGCCATCAGGCGCGGGATGGAGTCGGGGTCGAGCATGTCGTGCAGCGCGTCGTAGAGCGGCCGCAGATACGGGTCGATCTTCTCGTAGAGGGTGCCGGGCAGGAAGCCCAGCCGCTCGCCGGCCTCGACCGCGGGGCGGGTCAGGATGATGCGGTTGACCTGCTTGGCCTGCAGCGCCTGGACGGCCTTGGCCATGGCCAGATACGTCTTGCCGGTGCCGGCGGGGCCGATGCCGAAGACGACGGTGTGCTTGTCGATGGCGTCGACATAGCGCTTCTGGTTGAGGGTCTTGGGCCGGATCGTGCGCCCGCGGTTGGAGAGGATGTTCTGGGTGAGCACCTCGGCGGGCGTCTCGCTCACCGCGCCCTCGCCGTCCTCCGCCGCGCGCAGCATGGCGATCGAGCGTTCCACCGCGTCCTCCGTCATCGGTTGTCCGGTGCGGAGCACCAGCATCATCTCGTCGAAAAGGCGCTGGATGAGAGCGACTTCCCGGGCGTCGCCGACCGCGCTGACTTCGTTGCCGCGGACGTGGATATCGGTCGCCGGGAAGGACTTCTCGATCACGCGCAGTAGCGAGTCTCCGGATCCCAGGACCGTGACCATCGGGTGCTTGGCCGGGACGGTGAACTGGGCGGACGCCTGCGGTTGCGTGGGTGTCTGGGTCATAGGGCGGCGCGAGGCCTGCTCAACCCCCATCCTTTGCTCATCGGAGGAGCCCTCAGAGGTGCCTGCCTGCACTGACTCCTTGCGCTACAAGAGTACGACGGGGCACCGACAAGCCCGAGGGCTTTTCCCCGCCGCCCGGGCCGGCGGAGCGGGCCGCCCGCCGTCGGCGCAGCTCAGGCCGGGCGGCGGAAGCCGATCGTGGGGACGGCCCGGGCCAGCGGAGCGGGCCGGTAGGCCGCGGGCAGCACCTCGTCGAGGAAGGCGTACTGCCGGCGCAGCGCGCCCGCCGCGCCCCCGTCGCCGGTCTCGTAGGCCCGCACCCGCCGCCACCAGGCCGCGATCTCCGCCCAGCCCGGCGCGGAGAGCGAACCGCCGAACTCCTGCACCGACAGCGCCGCGCTCAGCCCCGCGAAGGCCAGCCGGTCGGCGAGCGGCCAGTCGGCCAGGGTGCCGGTGACGAAGCCCGCGACGAAGACGTCGCCGGCGCCGGTGGGGTCCAGCGCCTCCACGGCGATGGCGGGCACCTCGGCGCTCTCGCCGGTCCGCCCGTCCACCGCGTACGCCCCCTTCGACCCCAGCGTGACGACCGCGAGCGGCACCAGGTCGGCGAGCTTGCGGGCGGCCGCGCGCGGGCAGTCCGTGCGGGTGTAGCGCATCGCCTCCTCCGCGTTGGGCAGGAACGCCTCGCAGTGTTCGAGGTCGGCGAGGTCGGCCGGGTCCCAGCGGCCGCTGTCGTCCCAGCCCACGTCCGCGAAGATGCGGCTGCCGCGGCCCGCCGCGCAGCCCAGCCAGCCCTCCCGGCGGCCCGGCACGAGCGAGGCGACGCAGGCGCGGGACGGCGGCGGGCAGCCCGGCGCGTGCTTGCCGTCGAAGGCGAAGTCCGGCGGCGGCGCCTCGTGGCCGTGCGAGACCATCGTGCGCTCGCCCTCGTACGCCATGGAGACGGTCACCGGGGAGTGCCAGCCGGGGACCGTGCGCGACAGCGCCAGGTCGATGCCCTCGCCCTGTTCGAGCGCCTCCCAGCAGTACTCGCCGTACTTGTCGTCGCCGAAGGCCGCGGCGAGGGACGTGCGCAGCCCCAGCCGGGCCAGCGCGGTGGCCATGTTGGCGACGCCGCCGGGGCTGGAGCCCATCCCGCGGGCCCAGGACTCGGTGCCGCGCACCGGCGCGGAGTCCAGGCCGGTGAAGACGATGTCCAGGAAGACCGTGCCGGTGAGGTAGACGTCGGTGTGCGGATCGCCCTCGGCGCGCACCTCGGCCAGCGGATCGAGGGCCGGTGGCACTTCGGCCGGGCCCGCGGGCGGATGGACATCGCGTCGGCTGCTCACCGTGCACGCCCCTTCTGCTATCAGCACGTGCCGCCAGTGTGCCTGATGCTGCGGTACGTTCCGCCTCATGAGGCTCACGATTCTCGGCGGCGGCGGTTTCCGGGTGCCGCTGGTCTACCGCGCGCTGCTGGACGACGCGACGGGATCCGTCTCCGAAGTGGTGCTGTACGACACCGACGCCCGCCGGGTGGCGGTGATCGCCGAGGTGTTGACGCGGCTGGCGCGGGGGCACCGGGCGCCGGTGCCCGTACGGGTCGCGACGGGGCTGGACGACGCGCTGGCCGGCGCCGACTTCGTCTTCTCCGCGATACGGGTGGGCGGTACCGCCGGCCGGATCCGCGACGAGCGGATCCCGCTGTCCGAGGGGGTGCTGGGCCAGGAGACGGTCGGCGCGGGCGGCGTCCTGTACGGCCTGCGGACGATCCCGGTGGCGCTGCACGTCGCCGAGCGGGTCGCCGCGCTCGCCCCGGACGCCTGGGTCATCAACTTCACCAACCCCGCGGGCATGGTCACCGAGGCGATGTCGCAGGTGCTGGGCGACCGCGTCATCGGGATCTGCGATTCACCCGTGGGGCTGGTGCGCCGGGCAGCGCGGGCGGCCGGCGCGGACCCGGCGGCCTTCGAGCACGGCGACGTCGGCTACGACTACGTGGGGCTCAACCACCTCGGCTGGCTGCGGTCGTTGACGCTGGAGGGCAGGGAGCTGCTGCCGGGGCTGCTCGCCGACGACGCGGCGCTGGGCTCCTTCGAGGAGGGCCGGCTCTTCGGCCCGGACTGGCTGCGCACCCTGGGCGCGCTCCCCAACGAGTATCTGCACTACTACTACTTCCGCCGCGAGACCCTCGCCTCGGTGCGGGACACCGCCGAGACCCGCGGTGAGTTCCTCGACCAGCAGCAGGGCGGCTTCTTCGAGCGGGCCGCCGCGGCGGGCGGTCCGGAGGCGGTGTACGCGCTGTGGGAGCGGACGCGGCTGGAGCGCGAGGAGACGTACATGGCGCACAGCCGGGAGGCCAGCGGCGGCTGGCAGCGCGACAGCCACGACCTGGAGGGCGGTGGCTACGACCGGGTGGCGCTGGCCCTGATGCACGCCATCGTGGGCGACAGCGGGACCCGGCTGATCCTCAATGTCCGCAACGGCACGACGGTGCCGCAGCTGGCGCCGGACACGATCGTGGAGACGGTGTGCGAGGTGACCGCCCGCGGCGCCCGCCCGCTGCCCTGCGCGCCGCTGAGGGAGGACCAGTTGGGGCTGATGCTTCAGGTCAAGGCGGTGGAGCGGGCGACGGTCCAGGCGGCGGTGGGCAAGGACCGGGGCGCGGCGCTGCGGGCGCTGGCGCTGCACCCGCTGGTGGACTCCCCGGCGGTGGCCGCCCGCATTCTACGGCGGGCGACCACCGGGACGTGACCATGGGCGTGACCACCGTGATTGCCGACCAGATCGGGGCTCGTCGGCCAGGACCGGGAACCACCCCGCCTCGGGGCACCACCCCGCTTCGGGGCACCACCCCGCCTCGGGGCACCGTCCGGCCCCGGGGCACTCCCCCGCCCCGGGAATACCACCCCGCCCCCACCACGTTCAGGCCCCGCAGGGGGCGCTCGCACCCCCTACGGGAAGTGTTCGCCCGGCCCCTAGTGGCCTCGCTCGATCCACCAGTCGCCCCGCTCGGCCCGCCAGTGGCCCCGCTCGGCCCGCCAGTGGCCCCGTTCGGTCCGCTAGTGGCCCCGTTTGATCCACTCCTCCAGGTGCGGCGCCTCGTCCCCGATGGTCGTCGGGTCGCCGTGCCCGGTACGGACCTGCGTCTGCGGCGGCAGCGTCAGCAGCCGCTCCCGGATCGAGTCGACGATCGTCGGGAAGTCCGAGAAGGACCGGCCGGTGGCACCGGGACCGCCCTGGAAGAGGGTGTCGCCGGTGAAGACCGTCCGCAGGTCGGGCGCGTAGAGGCAGACCGCGCCGGGTGCGTGGCCCGGGGTGTGCAGCACGTGCAGATCCGTACCGGCGATGGTCAGGACCTGGCCGTCCGCCAACTCCGTGTCCGGCGCGGTGTCCGGGTGGGTCTGCTGCCACAGCGGCAGGTCGGCGGGGTGCAGATGGATCCGGGCGCCGGTGCGGTTCGCCAGCGCGGGGGCGGCGTCGATGTGGTCGTTGTGCGCGTGGGTGCAGATGATCGCGCGCAGCGTCCGGCCGCCGAGCGCCGCCAGGATGGCCTCGGCGTCATGGGCGGCGTCGATGACGATCGCCTCGTCGTCGTCGCCGACGATCCACACGTTGTTGTCGACGTCCCAGGTGCCGCCGTCGAGCGAGAAGGTTCCGGAGGTGACCAGGTGGTCGACGCGGGCCGCCATCAGAGCACCACCACCGAACGCAGCACGTCGCCGGCGTGCATCCGCTCGAAGGCCCGCTCGACCTCGTCGATGCCGATGGTCTCGGTGACGAAGGCGGAGAGGTCGATCCGGCCCTGCTGGTGCAGGTCGATCAGCATCGGGAAGTCGCGGGAGGGCAGGCAGTCGCCGTACCAGGAGGACTTCAGGGCGCCACCGCGGCCGAAGACGTCCAGCAGGGGCAGTTCCAGGGTCATCTCCGGGGTGGGGACGCCCACCAGGACGACGGTCCCGGCCAGGTCGCGGGCGTAGAACGCCTGCCGGTAGGTCTCCGGCCGGCCGACCGCTTCGATGACGACGTCCGCGCCGAAGCCGCCGGTCAGCTCGCGGATCGCCTCGACGGGGTCGGTGGTGCGGGAGTTGACGGTGTGTGTGGCGCCCATGGTGCGCGCGGTCGCCAGCTTGCGGTCGTCGATGTCCACCGCGATGATCCGGGCCGCTCCGGCCAGCCGCGCGCCCACCACGGCCGCGTCGCCCACCCCGCCGCAGCCGATGACCGCGACCGAGTCGCCGCGCCCGACCCCGCCGGTGTTGAGGGCGGCGCCGATGCCCGCCATCACCCCGCAGCCCAGCAGGCCGGCCACCGCGGGCGAGACCTCCGGGTCGACCTTGGTGCACTGCCCGGCGGCGACCAGCGTCTTGTCGGCGAAGGCCCCGATGCCGAGGGCAGGGGTCAGCTCGGTCCCGTCCTTCAGCGTCATCTTCTGCCGGGCGTTGTGGGTGTCGAAGCAGTACTGGGGGCGGCCGCGCAGACAGGCCCGGCACGCTCCGCACACCGCGCGCCAGTTGAGGACGACGAAGTCGCCCGGCGCGACGTCGGTGACCCCCGGGCCGACCGACTCCACCACACCGGCGGCCTCGTGCCCGAGCAGAAACGGGAACTCGTCGTTGATGCCGCCCTGCTTGTAGTGCAGATCGGTGTGGCACACCCCGCACGCCTGGACCTTCACCACGGCCTCGCCGGGCCCCGGATCCGGCACCAGGATCGTCTCCAGCCGGACCGGTTCGTTCTTCCCCGGCGCAATCACGCCGCGCACTTCCTGTGCCATCGGAACAGCCCCTTTCAAAGATCACATACGGGACCACTGTGGCGCACACTGCCACTGAGCCGTGCCTCACCGTACGCGTGCGGGGCTACCGTGCGCAGGACCACGGCCGGGTCCGTGATCTCCGGCCCGGGGCGCGCTCCCCGGGGTCACCAGCGCGGGACGGCGGGGGCGGTCCAGCCGGGGTCGGCGCGCCGCATGGCGGCGGCGTCGTCGCGGTCGCGCAGACCGCCGTCGTCGGCGAGCCAGCGGCGGTGCAGCGCGGTGAGCCGGTCGCGGTCGAGCTCGACGCCGAGGCCGGGGGCGTCGCCGACGTCCACCCGGCCGTCGCGGAAGGCGAGCCGCTCGGTGAGGACGTCCTCGGTCTGCCAGGGGTAGTGGGTGTCGCAGGCGTGGACGAGGTCCGGCACGGTCGCCGCGACCTGGGTCATCGCGGCGAGGCTGATGCCCAGGTGGGTGTTGGAGTGCATGGACACACCGACGCCGAAGGCGCGGCAGACGGCGGCGAGTTCGCGGGTGCTGCGCAGCCCGCCCCAGTAGTGGTGGTCGCAGAGCACGATCTGGACGGCGTCGCGGGTGAATGCCCCGGCGATCTCGTCGAAGGTCGTCACGCACATGTTCGTGGCCAGCGGGAGTCCCGCCCGCCGCGGGCCCCCGTCCGGGCCGCCGGTGCCCCGCCCCGCTCGGCGCAGTCCGGCCGCCACCCGCGCCATGCGGTCGGTGCCGCTCGCGGGGTCCTCCAGGTACTCCAGGACGTCCTGGAGCGCGTCCGCGACCCGCAGCGACGTCGCCACGCTCCAGGCGCCATTGGGGTCCAGCCGCAGCGGCCGCCCGGGGAACGCGGCCGCCAGCGCCCGGATCGCCGCCACCTCCCGGGCGGGCGGGAAGACCCCGCCCTTGAGCTTGAAGGAGGTGAAGCCGTAGGTGTCGGCGAATCGGCGGGCCTGTGCGACGACGCCGGCCGGGTCGAGCGCCGCGCCCCAGTCGTCGCGCTCCCCGCGGCCGTCCGGGTGCTCCGCCCACCGGTAGAAGAGGTAGGCGCCGTACTCGACGCGGTCGCGGACCTTGCCGCCGAGCAGGGCGTGGACGGGCAGGCCGGCGGTCCTGCCCCAGGCGTCGAGGCAGGCGACCTCGAAGCCGGAGAGGACCGAGAGCCGCAGCTTGCCGGCGGTCTGGACGCCGCGCAGCCCGCCGGCGTCGACCGCGTCGGCGCCGGTCGCGGCGTTGGGGTCTCCCCTGCTCGAACGCAGTGGAGAGCTTGGGGAAGAGTCCCCGCACGCCTCGGCGGCGAGTGCCGGCAGGCCGTTCAGGTCCGTGACCGATCGTCCGATCAGCGCGGTCGCCAACGGCTGTGCCAGGTCGAGGTACTTGGTGTCGCCGTAGGTCTCGCCGAGGCCGGTCGCGCCGCCTTCCGTGATCAGCTCGATGATCAGCCGGGGGGTGTAGGGCTGGTGGACGCCCTGGGTGTTCAGCAGCGGCGGATCGGCCACCAGGATCGGGGTGAGGCGGACCTCGGCGATGGTGAGGGCGTCCTTGGCGTCGGTCATCCGGGGGCTCCTACGGGCCGGGACGTCGCGACCAACGCCCACGCCGTTCTCATATATGAAGGATATCCATGGATGAATTCAGAAGCTAGGGATCCGACCTCCCGGCCGTCAACACCCCGGGCCGCGCGCCCCGTTGGGCATGCCCTCTCCCGGCCGAGCCTTTGCCAATCATTGAATCTTCGCGCGTAGATAGGCATTTAAGGCTCTGTTAGACCTACCGGTGACCACTCACCCCCCTGAAGGAGCCGCGCATGCGCCGTCCCGATCGCTTCCGCCCCGCCCTCTCCCGTCGCGCCCGCCTCGGCGCCGCGACGGTCGCCGCCCTCGTCACCGGCACCGCGGTCTTCGGCATAGGCCAGGCCACCGCCGAACACTCCGTGCCGCACACCGACAAGGAGATCCCGAACCTCACGCAGGTCCAGGACAAGATCAAGGCGTACTACGGCGACACGGTGACGGCCGACGGCGAGCACTACGCCTCCCCCAAGAGCAACTACGCCCGCCAGGTCCGCGGCATCGAGGCCAAGGCCCGCACCTACCTGGCCAAGGCCCTCGCCAAGCACTCCAAGGGCGACGGGCGCGCCAAGCCCGCCATCGTCCTGGACATGGACGACACCACCCTGCTGACGTACAACTACGAGCTCCAGGTCGGCTTCCACTTCACCCCGGAGAGCCAGGACAAGTACCTGGAGACCACCGACATGGACCCGGTCTTCGGCATGGACCGGCTGGTGAACTGGGCCCACGACAAGGGCGCCGAGGTCTTCTTCATCACCGGCCGCAAGGAGTCGCAGCGCGACTGGAGCGTGCGCAACCTCAAGAACGTCGGCTACGACGTGGCGCTGGACCGCACGCACGTCTACCTGAAGAACAAGGAGAACCCGCCGCCCTACCTGCCCTGCGGCGCCGGCTGCACCACCATCGAGTACAAGTCCGGCACCCGCAAGCACATCGAGTCCCTCGGCTACAACATCGTCGCCAACTTCGGGGACCAGTACAGCGACCTGAGCGGCGGCGCCGGCGACCGCACGTTCAAGATGCCGAACCCGATGTACTACCTGCCGTAAGGCGGCGCGCCCGGTGGCCCGCCGCACGACGGGTGGCGGCCACCGGGCGCTCAGCGCCGCTTGGGCAGCGGCACCCGCATCAGGTCCCTGGCGATGGTCAGTTCGCCCGTATAGCCGGCCGCGCGGGCCTGCCGCTCGAACTCCGCGGGGTCGTCGTACCGCTGCGAGAAGTGCGTCAGGACCAGATGCCGTACGCCCGCCCGGGCGGCCACCTCGGCGGCCTGCCCGGCGGTCAGATGACCGTGGTCCACGGCCAGTTGCACGTCCTCGTCCAGGAACGTCGACTCGATGACGAGCATGTCCACGCCCTCGGCGAGCGCATGGACGCCCGGGCACAGCCGGGTGTCCATCACGAACGCGAACCGCTGGCCGGGACGGAGTTCGCTGACCTCCTCGACGGTGACGCCGTTCAGCTCGCCCAGCCGCTGCAGACGCCCGACGTCCGGCCCGGCGATGCCGTGCTCCGCCAGCCGCTCGGGCAGCATCCGCCGGGAGTCCGGCTCCACCAGGCGGTAGCCGAAGGACTCCACGGGGTGCGAGAGCCTGCGCGCCTCCAGCAGATACGACTTCGAGCGGTCCAGCTCACCGTCCTCGGCGACCGGCCGCTGGACCAGCCGGACGGTCTCCCGATAGGCGGTGGCATAGCGCAGCCGGTCGAAGAAGCGCTCCCCGCTGGCCGGGTAGTGGGCGGTGATCGGGTGCGGCACCCGATCCAGGTTGATCCGCTGGATCACCCCGGCCAGGCCGAGCGAGTGGTCGCCGTGGAAGTGGGTGACGCAGATCCGGTTGAGGTCGTGGGCGGCGACCCCGGCGCGCAGCATCTGGCGCTGGGTGCCCTCACCGGGGTCGAAGAGCAGCCCCTGGCCGTCCCAGCGCAGGAGGTAGCCGTTGTGGTTGCGGTGCCGCGTGGGGACCTGACTCGCGGTGCCGAGGACGACCAGTTCACGTACGGACACGGTCGGCTATCCGGGGGGCCATTGGAGGCCGCGGCCTCCCAGGACGTGCAGATGTGCGTGGAAGACGGTCTGGCCGGCGCCGGCGCCGGTGTTGAAGACGACCCGGTAGCCCCGGTCCTCGACCTTGTCCTCGGCGGCGACCTCGCGGGACTCGCGCAGTATGTCGGCGATGACCTGCGGTTCGGCGGCGGCGAGGGCGGCGGCGTCCGGGTAGTGCACCTTGGGGATCACCAGGACGTGCGTCGGGGCCTGGGGGTTGATGTCGCGGAACGCGACGGTGGTCTCGGTCTCCCGGACGATGGTCGCCGGCACCTCCCCCGCCACGATCTTGCAGAACAGGCAGTCGGCCTGCGGTTCTCCCGCCACCGGTGGCTCCTCCCGGGTCGTCCGTCATGCGCACGGTACGCACGGCTTGGGATGCTACCGGGCGCCCGGCGGGGCGGCGGAACGGGCGCGCCCCACCCGTCGGCGCCACACGCGCCCCGGGGATCACTAAGCTGACCGGTGATCGCTTTCGCCCACAACCGGGAGTTATGCACCATGGCAACCACGCGCACCGCCCAGACCCACTGGGAAGGCAACCTCCTGGAGGGGAAGGGCACCGTCGCCCTGACGTCCTCCAACATCGGCTCGTTCGACGTGAACTGGCCCTCCCGCGCGGAGCAGCCGAACGGCCGCACCAGCCCCGAGGAGCTGATCGCGGCGGCCCACTCCTCCTGCTACTCGATGGCCTTCTCGCACGGCCTGGCGGGCAAGGGCTACACCGTGGCGGCCCTGGACACCAAGGCCGATGTCACCTTCCAGCCCGGTGAGGGCATCACCGGCATCGTCCTGACCGTCAAGGCCAGCGTCCCCGGCCTGTCCGAGGCGGACTTCCAGGCGGCGGCCGAGGACGCCAAGAAGAACTGCCCGGTGAGCCAGGCGCTGGCGGGCGTCAAGAACATCACGCTGAACGCCGAACTCCTGGGCTGACGCGGCGACCGGTCCGGTCGCCCCTTGCGTGAACGGCGGTGCGTCGACGGGCCCTTGGGGCCGGTCGGCGCACCGCCGCGTTGTCGGTGGGCCGTGCGACGATGGGTTCGGCGACGGCCCCGGGAAGCCCGCCGGGGGTGTCCCGCCCGGCCAGGACCCATCGGACGGGCCCTAGGGCCTGTCCGATGGGTCGGGGTCGGAAAGGCCGCGGCGTCTGGTGCGGTGCATCGCAAGGCGCCGGAGCGTCTCGATAGCGGAGCTATCGGGATGATTCGGCAACGCCGCGAGGTGCCGTGCCAGGCGTCGCGGGCCCGGCCAGGACCCATCGGACGGGCCCTAGCTCCAGCGCCCCGTGCGCCCCAGCAGCAGGGCCGTCGCGGCGGTGCCCGCGGTGGAGGTGCGCAGGACGGTCGTGCCCAGGCGGTACGGCTTGGCGCCGGCCTCGGCGAAGACGGCGAGCTCCTCCGGGGAGACGCCCCCCTCGGGGCCGACGACGAGCACGATACGGCCGGTGGCGGGGAGTTCGGCGGTGGCCAGCGGAGTGCTGCCCTCCTCGTGGAGGACGGCCGCGAAGTCGGCGTCGGCCAGCAGGGCGGCGACCTGCTTCGTCGTCAGCGGGTCGGCGACCTCCGGAAAGGTCAGCCGGCGGGACTGCTTGCCCGCCTCGCGGGCCGTGGCGCGCCATTTGCCCAGCGACTTGGCGGCCCGCTCGCCCTTCCACTGGGTGACGCAACGCGCCGCCGGCCAGGGCACGATGGCGTCCACACCGGTCTCGGTCATCGTCTCGACGGCCAGCTCGCCGCGGTCGCCCTTGGGGAGCGCCTGGACGACGGTGATGACCGGGTCCGGCGGATCGTCGGTGCGCAGCTCCGCGACGGCGACGGTGAGGGTGTCCTTGCCCTCGACGGAGGCGACCGTGCCGTAGGCGCCGGTCCCATGGCCGTCCGTCAGCACGACCTCCTCGCCGGCCCGCAGCCGCCGCACCGACACCGCGTGCCGGCCCTCGGGGCCGTCCAGGGTCAGCGTGCCGCCGGCCCGTGCCTGCGCGAGCGAGTCGACGAGGAAGACCGGCGCGGTCATGACGCGCCGCCGTCGCCGGGGCGGGCCAATGCGGCCCGTGCCGCGTCGATTTCGGCCGCCAGGACCTCGACGAGCTGCGCCGCGGGCAGTTCCCTGGCCAGCCGGTGCCCCTGCCCCGCCCACAGGCTCATGGCCTGCGCGTCGCCCGCCTTGGCCGCGGCCTTGCGGACGGTGGAGGTGAGGTAGTGGACGGCGGGGTAGGCGGCCGGGGCGTACGGGCCGTGTTCGCGCAGGAAGCGGTTCACCAGCCCGCGGGCCGGGCGCCCGGAGAAGGCCCGGGTCAACTCGGTATGCGTGAACAGGGGGTTGGTCAGCGCCTGCTTGTGCAGCGGGTGGGCGCCGGACTCGGGGGTGGCGAGGAAGGCCGTCCCCAGCTGCGCCATCGTCGCCCCGGCGGCCAGTACGGCGGCGATCTGCGCCCCGCGCATCAGCCCGCCGGCGGCGATCACCGGGATCTGCACGGCCTCGCGGACCTGGCCGAGCAGCGCCAGCAGCCCCAGCCCCGCGCCGGTCCCGTCCGCGTGCGGATCGTCCCGGTGGGTGCCCTGGTGGCCGCCGGCCTCCACGCCCTGCACACACACCGCGTCCGCGCCCGACCACTGCGCGGCCTGCGCCTCGGCCGCCGTGGTGGCCGTCACGACGGTGTACGTACCGACCTTGGCGAAGGCGTCGAGGACGGCGCGCGAGGGGCAGCCGAAGGTGAAGGACACCAGCGGGACCGGGTCCTCCCGCAGTATCGCGAGCTTGGCCTCGTAGCCGTCGTCGCTGGGCTCGTCGGTGTCGCCGAGCCCGGTCTCGTACCAGGCGACCTCGCCCGCGAGCTGCTCGCGGTAGACCTCGACGGCGGCGGTGTCGGCCAGCGAGGGCTGCGGCATGAAGAGATTGACGCCGAAGGGCCGGTCGGTCAGCGACCGCAGCTGTTTGATCTCCTGGTACATACCGTCGGCGGTCTTGTAGCCGGCGGCGAGGAAGCCGAGACCGCCGGCGCCGCAGACGGCGGCGGCCAGCTCGGGACCGGAGCCGCCTCCCGCCATCGGCGCCTGCACGATCGGATAGCGGCAGAGATCGGTCAGTGCGGTGGACATGAGCACATCGTGTCACGGGAAACGCCGAGCCCCCGCATCAGGGGCTCGGCGTCGATACGCGCCTGGGGCGCGCCGGATCGGCCGTGGTCCGAAGCTACCGGCTCCCGTAGCCCGGACCCCAAAAGCGCCGTGGTCTACCGCCCGTTGAAGGCGTCCTTCAGCCGGGAGAACAGCCCCTGCTGCCCCGGCTGGAACTGGCCCGTGGGCCGCTCCTCGCCGCGCAGCTTGGCGAGCCGCCGCAGCAGCTCCTCCTGCTCGGGATCGAGCTTGGTCGGGGTCTGCACCTCGACATGGACGATGAGATCGCCGCGGCCGTTGCCCCGCAGATGCGTCACTCCGCGCTGGTGCAGCGGAATCGACTGCCCGGACTGGGTGCCGGGCCGCACATCGATCTCCTCCACCCCGTCCAGCGTCTCCAGCGGGCACTTCGTGCCCAGCGCCGCCGCCGTCATCGGGATGGTGACCGTGCAGTGCAGATCGTCGCCGCGCCGCTGGAAGACCGGGTGCGGCAGCTCGTGGATCTCGACGTAGAGGTCGCCGGCGGGGCCGCCGCCGGGGCCGACCTCGCCCTCGCCCGCCAGCTGGATCCGGGTGCCGTTGTCGACACCGGCCGGGATCTTGACCGTCAGCGTACGACGGGAGCGGATCCGCCCGTCGCCCGCGCACTCGGGGCACGGGGTCGGCACGACCGTGCCGAAGCCCTGGCACTGCGGGCACGGCCGCGATGTCATGACCTGGCCGAGGAAGGACCGGGTGACCTGCGAGACCTCACCGCGGCCGCGGCACATGTCGCAGGTCTGCGCCGAGGTCCCCGGCGCCGCGCCCTCACCCGTGCACGTCGTGCAGACCACGGCGGTGTCGACCTGGATGTCCTTGGTCGTACCGAAGGCCGCCTCGTTCAGCTCGATATCGAGCCGGATCATGGCGTCCTGGCCGCGGCGGGTGCGCGAGCGCGGTCCGCGCTGCGAGGCCGTGCCGAAGAAGGCGTCCATGATGTCGGAGAAGTTGCCGAAGCCCGCGCCGAAGCCGCCCGCGCCGCCACCGGCACCGCCCGACTGCGACAGCGGGTCCCCGCCGAGGTCGTAGACCTGCTTCTTCTGCGGATCCGACAGGACCTCGTAAGCGGCGTTGATCTCCTTGAACCGCTCCTGGGTCTTGGGGTCCGGGTTCACGTCCGGGTGCAGCTCGCGCGCCAGCCTCCGGAATGCCTTCTTGATCTCGTCCTGCGAGGCATCGCGCCGTACGCCCAGGACCGCGTAGTAATCCGTGGCCACTTACGACTCCGCCAGGATCTGTCCGACGTAACGTGCCACTGCGCGTACCGCTCCCATCGTTCCGGGGTAGTCCATGCGGGTCGGTCCGACCACGCCGAGTTTGGCGACTGCCTCGTCGCCCGAACCGTAACCGACCGCGACGACCGATGTGGACGTCAGGCCTTCGTGGGCATTCTCATGCCCGATACGTACGGTCATGCCCGAGTCCTTGGCCTCGCCGAGCAACTTGAGCAGCACCACATGCTCCTCAAGGGCCTCCAGCACCGGACGGATGGTCAGGGGGAAATCGTGACCGAAGCGCGTGAGATTGGCGGTGCCGCCGATCATCAGCCGCTCTTCGGTCTCCTCCACCAAAGTCTCCAGCAACACCGACAGCACTGTCGAGACCGTGCTGCGGTCGTCCTGTTCGAAGGACTCCGGGAGATCCTGCACCAACGGCGGCACATCCGCGAACCGGCGCCCCACGACCCGGCTGTTGAGCCGCGCCCGCAGGTCCGCCAGCGAGGTCTCGGCGAACGGCGTCTGGCAGTCGATCAGCCGCTGCTCGACCCGTCCGGTGTCCGTGATCAGTACGAGCATCAACCGGGCCGGGGCCAGCGCCAGCAGCTCGACGTGCCGGACGGTGGAGCGCGTCAGGGACGGGTACTGCACCACCGCGACCTGCCGGGTCAGCTGCGCCAGCAGCCGCACCGTACGCCCCACCACGTCGTCGAGGTCGACGGCACCGTCCAGGAAGTTCTGGATCGCCCGCCGCTCCGGGCTGGACAGCGGTTTGACGCCGGCCAGCTTGTCGACGAAGAGGCGGTAGCCCTTGTCGGTCGGGATCCGCCCCGCGCTCGTGTGCGGCTGGGCGATGAAGCCCTCGTCCTCCAGGGCTGCCATGTCGTTGCGGACGGTCGCCGGGGAGACCCCCAGCTGATGCCGCTCGGTGAGCGCCTTGGAGCCGACCGGCTCCTCCGTCCCGACATAGTCCTGGACGATGGCGCGCAGCACTTCGAGCCTGCGTTCACTGAGCATCCCGCGCACCTCCAGTCCGGCCGTCCGCCGTTTCGTTACTCCTGGCACTCACACGGGCCGAGTGCCAGACCCGGAGCCAGTGTACGGCCGGGTAGCACGGCCACGGCAAGGGTGACCTCCCGCGGCGCCCGCCGGATGACCGTGTTCGGCCGATCCGCCGGGCAACGCTATCGCGATGGAGCTAGCGTCTCGGTATGGGCACTGCTTGGGAAGAGGCCGGGTGGGAACAGCTCGGTGACGGTGTCGCCAGGCGCCGGATGCCGGGCTGGGACGAGACGATCGGCGTGATCGCCGGGTCGACCGGCGTCATGATCGTGGACACCGGTGCGAGCATCCGTGACGGCGCGGATCTGCGCCGGGCCATCCGCGGCGTACTGGGCCGGGAAGTGACGCATGTCGCGCTCACCCATCCGCATTTCGATCATGTGCTGGGCACCGCCGCGTTCGCCGGCGTCGAGGTGTTCGGCGCGGCCGGTCTGGGCGAGCTGCTCCGGCGCGGCAAGGACGAGCTGCGGCACGACGCGATGCGCCACGGCGTCGAGCGGGACGCCGCGGCGGAGGCCGCCGATCTGCTGGTCGCCCCGCACCACCATGTGCACGGCCAGCTGACCGTCGATCTCGGCGACCGGCAGGTGCTGCTGGCCAACGTGGGCCCCGGCCACACCGCCCACGACCTGGCGGTCCTGGTGCCCGGCCGGCACGGCGCACCCGAGATCGTCTTCTGCGGCGACCTGGTCGAGGAGTCCGGCGAACCGCAGGCCGGCCCGGACGCCCTGCCCCAGCAGTGGCCCGCGGCCCTGGACCGCCTGCTGGCCCTGGGCGGCGAGGACGCGCGGTACGTCCCCGGCCATGGCGCCGTGGTGGACGCCGCCTTCGTCCGCGCCCAGCGCGACGCCCTGGCGGCCCTCTTCGGCGTCCCGCCCTCCTGAGGGCCGGCCTGCGCCGCGATCGGGGCCCGACCGGCGTCATCGGGGCCCGCAGCGATCAGGCCCCGCTGCCATCGGGGCCCGCTGTCTCCGGAGCCCGCCGCCGTGATCTCGTATAGAACAGGCCCATGCAGAGCAAGCGCTACAGCCCCGACCTGACCCCGTCCTGGAAGAAGCAGCGCCCCGCGCCCGAGGTGCCGGCCGACCCCGATCTGGTCGTCGAGGAGGTCGCCACGGGCTTCTGCGGCGCCGTGATCCGCTGTGAGAAGACCGCCGAGGGGCCCACGGTCACCCTGGAGGACCGCTTCGGCAAGCACCGCGTCTTCCCCATGGCCCCGCGCGGCTTCCTTCTGGAGGGCAAGATCGTCACCCTCGTGCGGCCGCAGCACCGTCCGGCGCCCGGCGGCCCCGCCCGTACGGCCTCTGGATCACTCGCCGTCCCCGGCGCCCGCGCCCGGGTCGCACGCGCCGGGCGCATCTACGTGGAGGGCCGGCACGACGCCGAGCTGGTCGAGCGGGTCTGGGGCGACGACCTGCGCATCGAGGGCGTCGTCGTGGAGTACCTGGAGGGCGTCGACGACCTCCCGGCGATCGTCCGCGGCTTCTCCCCCGGACCGGACGCCCGGCTGGGGGTGCTGGTGGACCACCTGGTGCCCGGCTCCAAGGAGTCCCGCATCGCCGCCGAGGTCACCGGCGAGCACGCCCTGGTCGTGGGCCACCCGTACATCGACGTATGGGAGGCCGTGAAGCCGTCGTCGGTGGGGATCGCGGCCTGGCCCGCCGTTCCGCGCGGCCAGGACTGGAAGACGGGGGTGTGCCGGGCGCTGGGCTGGCCGGAGAACACCGGGGCGGCGTGGCAGCGGATCCTGTCCTGCGTACGGTCCTACAAGGACCTGGAGCCGCAACTCCTCGGGCGGGTCGAGGAGTTGATCGATTTCGTCACGGTCGGCGGGGAGGGGTGACGCCGCGGGGAGGCGCGGGGGCGGATGACGCGGCGGGGCTCGGCGACGGCGGAGGCGGGTGACGCGGCGGGGACGGGCCGGGCCGGGCGACGGGGTGGGGTCGCCCGGCCGGATGATCAGTCCACCAGGTCCCGCACGACGGCGTCGGCCAGCAACCGCCCCCGGAGGGTCAGCACGGCCCGCCCCGCCTCGTACGGCGCCGGCTCCAGCAGCCCGTCGGCCAGCGCCCGTGCCGCCGCGCGCGCTCCCGCCGGGGCGAGGATGCCGAGCGGGCAGCCGTCCGACAGCCGCAGTTCCAGCAGGATGCGTTCGACGCGGCGGTCCTCGTCGGCGAGCACCTCGCGCCCCGCGCCCGGGGAGCGGCCCTCGGCCAGGGCCTGGGCGTAGGCGCCCGGATGCTTGACGTTCCACCAGCGGACGCCGCCGACGTGGCTGTGGGCGCCGGGGCCGGCGCCCCACCAGTCGGCGCCGGTCCAGTACAGCTCGTTGTGGCGGCAGCGGGCGGCTTCGGTGGTGGCCCAGTTGGATACCTCGTACCAGGTGAAGCCGGCGGCGGAGAGCCGCTCCTCGGCGATCAGGTAGCGGTCGGCGTGGACGTCGTCGTCGGTCATCGGGACCTCGCCGCGGCGGATCCGGCGGGCCAGTTGGGTGCCCTCCTCGACGATCAGGGCATAGGCGGAGATGTGGTCGGGGCCGGCGCCCAGGGCGGCGTCGAGGGACGCCCGCCAGTCGTCGTCGGTCTCACCGGGGGTGCCGTAGATCAGATCGAGGTTGACGTGCGCGAAGCCGGCCGCGCGGGCCTCGGCGACGCAGGCTTCGGGGCGGCCGGGGGTGTGCGTGCGGTCGAGGATCTTCAGGACGTGCTGCCGGGCGCTCTGCATGCCGAAGGAGACGCGGTTGAAGCCGCCCGCGCGCAGCTCGGAGAGGTAGCGGGGGTCGACGGACTCGGGGTTGGCCTCGGTGGTGATCTCGGCGTCCGGCGCCAGGCCGAATTCGTCGCGGATGGCCGCCAGCATGCGGGCGAGGTCGGCGGCGGGCAGGAGGGTGGGAGTGCCGCCGCCCACGAAGACCGTCTCGACCGGGCGCGGATCGTCGCCCAGCACCTCGCGGGCCTGGCGGATCTCCGCCACGACGGTGTCGGCGTAGTTGTCGCGGGAGGCCAGGGCGCCGCCGGAGCCGCGCAGCTCGCTCGCGGTGTAGGTGTTGAAGTCGCAGTAGCCGCAGCGGGTCGCGCAGTACGGCACGTGCAGATAGAAGCCGAGGGGCCGCCCGGCCGCCCCTGCCAGGGCATGACGGGGCAGCGCCCCGTGCTCGGGCATCGGCTCACCATCAGGCAGTGCGGAAGGCATGGGAACCATTGTCCGTCATGCGGCACGGAGCACGCTTCACCCACCGGAACGGCTGGGAATGCCTGGTGAGGAATGCCTGGTGAGGAATGCCGGGTGGGGCGTGCCTGGTGGGGGGTGCCGGGTGGGGCGTGGCCGGTGGGGCGTGCCGGGATGCTGACGGGAATACCCTCCCCGCCCCTCCCGTTGTGGCCCCGAGGGGGCCCAGCCACCCCCTACGGGATCTGTTCCCACCCGCCCTAAGGTAAGCGCCACCCCCTGCGGGATGACGCCACGGGGCGCCGCCACGGGATGCCGCCACGGGATGCCGCAGCCCCACGCCGGACCGCCCCGCCCCACGACCACCCCACCTCGCCCCGCCCTACGGCGGACCGCCCGACGCCTGGAGGACCAGGAGGGCCAGGTCGTCGTCGGGCGGGGTCGGGTCGAAGGCGTGCACCGTGTTGCGGATGTGCTCGGCCAGGGCGGTGGCGCCGAGGCCGGCCCCGGCGGCGAGGGCCGTGGCCAGGCCGTCCTCGTCGTCGAAGAGCCGGCGCCCGGAGCGGCGCTCGGTGACCCCGTCGGTGACGCACAGCAGCGTCTCGCCGGGGCAGAGGTCAAACGATTCGCTGACGTACGCGGCGTCCTCGACCACCCCGAGCAGCATCTGCGGTGCCGCGACCACCCGGACCGCGCCGTCCGCGCCCAGCACCAGCGGCAGCGGGTGGCCGGCGCTGGCGAGGGTGCAGCGGGCGCCTCCCGAGTCGCCGGGGTACGGGACGATCTCGCCGTAGAGCAGGGACAGGAAGCGGGCCTGTTCGCCCTCCTCGCGGATCTCCACCGGCGCCTCCGCCCCGGCGCCGGCCGCCGCCACCGCCGCCGCCACCGCCGCGACCGAGTCCGCCGCCTCCCTGGCCATGGTCTTGTTGAGCCGGTCGAGCACCTCCGCCACGCCGAACCCGTCGCGGGCCAGCAGCCGCAGCACCGGCCGGGCGAGCCCGGTCACCGCGGCCGCCTCGGGCCCGCTGCCGCAGACATCGCCGAGCGCGAAGCACCAGCGGCCGTCACCGGCGTCGAAGAGGTCCCAGAAGTCGCCGCCCGCCCAGGCGCCCTCGCGCGGCTCGTAGACCACCGCCGACTCCACTCCGGGCACCTCCGCCCGCCCCCGGGGCAGCAGCCGGCGCTGCAGCACCTGGCTGATGCGCTCCTGGCGGCTGTACGCGCGTGCCGTGGCCACCGCACGGGCGACCCGCCGCCCCAGGTCCTCGATCAGGACGACGACCTCGTCGGGGATGCGCGGCAGCCCGCCCCGGCCGAGCAGCAGCGTGCCGAACCGGCGGCCGCCGGCGACCAGGGGGCAGGCCAGCGCCGCGCCGCCCGGCTCCTCCGTACCCGGTTCGTCCGGCCAGGGCCAGGGGACCGCGGTGGGCGCGCGGCCCGGCGCGGCGGTGCCGGGCACTTCCGGCGGCTGTTTCTCCAGTGCCGTGCGCAGCGCATCGATCCGGCTCTCCCTGCTGTGCCAGACGCGGGCGAGCCGCTGCTCCTCGACGCTCGCCGCGATGCCCCGGCCGGGCGCGCCGCCGTCGCCGTCGTAGAGCCAGACGGCACACCAGTCGGCGAGCCGCGGCACGATCAGCTGGGCGGCGAGCGCGGCGACCTGGTCGGCGTCGAGCTGGCCGGAGAGCAGGTCGGATGCCTCGGCGAGGAACGACAGGGCGCCGGTCTCGACCCGGTCGGCGTCCAGCTCCCGGCGGGCGGCCCGGCGCGGTGCGGGGGCGAGGAGCTCGGCGGCCCGCAGTTCGCGCTGGAGCAGCTGATCGGCGTAGGCGATCTCCGGCTCGGGCCGTGCGCCGGCGTCCGGCGCGTCCACCGGCAGGCGGAACCACACGGTCTTCATCGCCCGGCGGTAGGTGATGCCCCAGGATTCGGCGACCGCGCTGATCAGCTGCAGTCCGTGGCCGCCGCTCTCGGAGCTGTCGCCGTCGGCGGTGGCGCTGTCGGACAGGGAGCCGTCGGATACGGGGCCGCCGGACGCGGTGCGCCGCGCGCGGGCGCGGATCGGCTGTGCCGGATGGCGGTCGGAGACCTCGATGACGACGCCGGGTACGGGAGCCGGATCGGCCTCGTCGTTCCGCTCGCCCGCCGCCTGAAGCCGGCAGCACAGCTCGACGGTGGTGCCCGCGTGCACCACCGCGTTCGTCACCAACTCGCTGACCAGCAGCACCGCTTCGTCCGCGAGCCGGTCGGTGAGCCCCTCCACGCCGGGCAGCCGCTGGGCGGCCCAGTCGACGAAGGCGGCCCGGACGAACTGCCGGGCGGCGGCAGCGGCCTGCGGATCCCCCGGCAGGCAGGCCCGCAGGGAGCGGGCGGCGGGTCCGGCCGCGGGTGGGGCATCGGCTCCTTCCGCCGTCGTGCGCGTCGCCATGACGTCGTCGTCCCGTGGAGACGATGTGGTCGTCCGCATTGAGCAACTCCCGAGCAGCTCCGCTACAGCGCCGGATGCGCCACCGACAGAGTGACAGAACGAGCGCACACATAAGCACTGAGTCACGGAAGTGGGTGGTCACAGCGGTCAATTCGGCTGACGCGCCGGGGGAGTTGGCCGACGCGCCAAATGCGCCCCGGGGACTTGCGCGGACGACTTCGGCGGCGGGTCCCGTCCCGTACGGGAAGCGGCGGGGTGGGGACGGTACGGGAACGGCACGGGGCGGCGCGGGGAACGGGGCATGGGGGCGGGCCCTCCCCCTGCCCTCCCCCACGCCGCCCAGGAGCCGCTACGCCTCCCGCGCCCCCGCGTACATCTCCTCCAGCAGGTCCTTGAACGTCCGCTCCACCACCGGCCGCTTGACCTTGAGGCTGGGGGTCACCTCGCCGTGCTCGATGTCCAGGTCGCGCGGCAGCAGCCGGAACTTGCGGATCTGCTGCCAGCGCTGGAGCCCTTCGTTGACCCGCTCGACGTAGCCGTCGACCAGCTCGCGGACCTGGTCGGTGGCGACGACCTCGGCGTACGACGCGCCGGCCAGGCCGTGTTCCTTGGCCCAGCCCATGATCGTCGGCTCGTCGAGGGCGATCAGCGCGGTGCAGAAGTTCCGGTTGGCGCCGTGCACCAGCACGTTGGAGACGAACGGGCAGACCGCCTTGAACTGGCCCTCCACCTCGGCCGGTGCGATGTACTTGCCGCCCGAGGTCTTGATGAGGTCCTTCTTGCGGTCGGTGATCCGCAGATAGCCGTCGGCCGACAGCTCGCCGATGTCGCCGGTGTGGAACCAGCCGTCCTCCTCCAGGACCTCGGCGGTCTTGTCCGGCAGCCCGTGGTAGCCCTGCATGATGCCGGGGCCGCGCAGCAGGATCTCGCCGTCCTCGGCGATCCGGACCTCGGTGCCGGGCAGCGGCTTGCCGACCGTGCCGGTGCGGTATGCCTCGCCGGGGTTGACGAAGCTGGCGGCGCTGGACTCCGTCAGGCCGTAGCCCTCCAGGATGTGGATGCCGGCGCCGGCGAAGAAGTAGCCGATCTCCGGGGAGAGCGCGGCGGAGCCGGAGACCGCGGCGCGCAGCCGCCCGCCGAAGGCGTCGCGCAGCTTGGCGAAGACGAGGGCGTCGGCGATTTTGTGCTTGGCGCCGAGCGCGAACGGCACCGAGGCGTTGCCGGTGCGCTGGAAGTTGTCCTGCGATGCCTTGGCGTACTCGCGGGCCACCCCCGCGGCCCACTGGAAGATCTTGTACTTGGCGCCGCCGCCCTCCCGGGCCTTGGCCGCGACACCGTTGTAGACCTTCTCGAAGATCCGCGGTACGGCGGCCATGTACGTCGGCCGCACCACCGGCAGATTCTCGATGATCTTGTCGACCCGTCCGTCCACGGCGATCACATGCCCGAGCGCGATCTGCCCGGCGGTCAGCACCTTGCCGAAGACATGCGCCAGCGGCAGCCAGAGGTACTGCACGTCCTCCTCGGTGACCAGCCCGGTCGACTGGATCGCGCGGGCCATGTACGACCAGCAGTCGTGCGGCAGCCGTACGCCCTTGGGGCGGCCGGTGGTGCCGGAGGTGTAGATCAGAGTCGCCAGCTGGTCGGCGCGCAGCGCGGCGACCCGCTCCTTGACGCACTCCGGGTGCTTCTCCAGATAGGCGGCGCCGCGCTTCTCCAGCTCGGCGAGGCTGAGCACCCAGCCCTCTGGGTCGTCGGCCGCGGGTTCGGCGCCCGCGTCGTCGATGACGACGACATGCGCCAGGTCGGGCAGCTCCGCGCGCCGCTCCCGCGCCTTGGCGAGCTGGCCGGCGTCCTCCGCGATCAGCACCCGGCTGCCGGAGTCGGCGAGGATGTAGCCGGTCTCCTCGGCGTTGGTGCTCGGGTAGACCGTGGTGGTCGCGGCGCCCGAGCAGAGCACGCCGAGGTCGGCGAGGATCCACTCGACGCGGGTGTTGGCGGCCAGCGCCACCCGCTCCTCGGGCTGTACGCCCAGTGCGATCAGTCCGGCGGCCACGGCGTAGACCCGGTCGGCGGCCTCGGCCCAGCTGACCGCCTTCCAGTCGTCCGGCCCCTGGCCCGAGGCGGGCGGGACCGGATAGCGATATGCCTCGATATCGGGCGTGGCCGCGACCCGATCCAGGAAGAGGTTCGCCACCGAAGGCGGCCGGTTTTCGATCAGCGTGTAGGTGTCCGTCACGGCGTCCTCCGGGGCCCGCTTCATTGCTGGTGACTCGCGAGTAACCTTGAGCGTGATCAGACTAGAGCGCGTCGCGCCGCCGCGTAAGGGCCTGAGACCGACTCGTTCACGATGTGACCAGTGCGATAGGTGTACGTAGCACGCTCATCGCCCGATATGCGGGGCCGGGCCGGTCACCGCCCACGAGACCACAGCAGGCGACAGCCGTCACGCCACGGCGGATCGGCGCGCTCCGCATTCATCCCGATGCGCGCCCCGTCGCCCGGTGCGCGCTCGCACGCCCCGGTCTGCGTTCAGAACCCCGGTCTGCGTTCAGAAACCCGTACGCACCCCGGAAGGTCCGCGCACGCCCCGGAGCCCGGCCCGGGGAAGGGACCGAGCCCCCCAATGGAGCCCCCGGCGGACAAGGAGGCAGGCGGGGCGCCCCTGGGAGGCGGACAGGGCGCCGACCCCGTTCGGGGGCCGACGCCCTGTCCGTCCGCGCTCTCGCCGCGTACCTCTGCCACCAGGGGCGCTACTTCTTCTTCTCGCCGCCGTCGTCCGAGGACAGCACCGCGATGAATGCCTCCTGCGGGACCTCCACGCTGCCGACCATCTTCATCCGCTTCTTGCCTTCCTTCTGCTTCTCCAGCAGCTTCCGCTTACGGGAGATGTCACCGCCGTAGCACTTGGCGAGGACGTCCTTGCGGATGGCGCGGACCGTCTCACGGGCGATGACCCGGCTGCCGATGGCGGCCTGGATCGGCACCTCGAAGCTCTGCCGCGGGATCAGCTCCCGCAGCTTGGCGACCAGCCGCACACCGTAGGCGTACGCCTTGTCCTTGTGGGTGATCGCGGAGAACGCGTCGACCTTGTCGCCGTGCAGCAGGATGTCGACCTTGACCAGATCGGCGGCCTGCTCACCGGTGGGCTCGTAGTCCAGCGAGGCGTAGCCGCGGGTCTTGGACTTGAGCTGGTCGAAGAAGTCGAAGACGACCTCGGCGAGCGGGAGGGTGTAGCGGATCTCGACCCGGTCCTCGGAGAGGTAGTCCATGCCGAGCAGCGCACCACGGCGGGTCTGGCACAGCTCCATGATCGCGCCGATGAACTCGCTCGGCGCCAGGATCGTGGCCCGTACGACCGGCTCGTGCACCTTGTCGATCTTGCCAGTCGGGAACTCGCTCGGGTTCGTGACCTCGTGCTCGGCGCCGTCCTCCATGTCCACGCGGTAGACCACGTTGGGGGCGGTGGCGATCAGGTCGAGACCGAACTCGCGCTCCAGACGCTCCCGGATGACCTCCAGGTGCAGCAGCCCCAGGAAGCCGACGCGGAAGCCGAAGCCGAGGGCCGCGGAGGTCTCCGGCTCGTAGACCAGGGCGGCGTCGTTGAGCTGGAGCTTGTCGAGCGCGTCGCGCAGCTCGGGGTAGTCCGAGCCGTCCAGCGGATACAGACCCGAGAACACCATCGGCTTGGGGTCCTTGTAGCCGCCGAGCGGCTCCTCCGCCCCCTTGGAGAGCTGGGTGATCGTGTCACCCACCTTGGACTGGCGGACGTCCTTCACTCCGGTGATGAGGTAGCCCACCTCGCCCACGGACAGGCCGTCGGCCGGCTTCATCTCGGGCGAGTTGGTGCCGATCTCCAGCAGCTCGTGCGCGGCGCCGGTGGACATCATCTTGATGCGCTCGCGCCTGCCGAGCGTGCCGTCGACGACCTTCACGTACGTCACGACACCGCGGTACGCGTCGTAGACCGAGTCGAAGATCATCGCGCGGGCCGGGGCGTCCTTGACGCCGACCGGGGCCGGCACCTCGCGGACGACCTTGTCCAGCAGCTCGGGCACGCCGACGCCGGTCTTGGCGGAGACCTTCAGCACGTCCTCGGGGTCGCAGCCCACCAGATTGGCCAGCTCGGCAGCGAACTTCTCGGGCTGCGCGGCCGGCAGGTCGATCTTGTTGAGGACGGGGATGATCGTGAGGTCGTTCTCCATCGCCAGGTAGAGGTTGGCGAGGGTCTGGGCCTCGATTCCCTGGGCGGCGTCGACGAGGAGGATGCAGCCCTCGCACGCGGCGAGCGAGCGGGAGACCTCGTAGGTGAAGTCGACGTGGCCCGGGGTGTCGATCATGTTGAGGATGTGGGTCGTACCACTTCCCTCTTCGCCCTCGGAGGGGCTCCAGGGCAGCCGGACCGCCTGGGACTTGATCGTGATGCCGCGCTCGCGCTCGATGTCCATGCGGTCGAGGTACTGCGCGCGCATCTGCCGCTGGTCGACGACACCGGTGAGCTGGAGCATCCGGTCGGCGAGCGTCGACTTGCCGTGGTCGATGTGCGCGATGATGCAGAAGTTACGGAGGAGAGCCGGATCGGTACGGCTCGGCTCCGGCACGTTCGTAGGGGTCGCGGGCACGCAGGATCCATTCAGTGAACGCGGGTAGGCGGGACTCGGGTATGTGACGTCTCCCCCATGGTCCCATGAGCGGCGGGGTCGGTCGGGTGTGGGCGGGGTGCCGGTCGCACCGGGGCGGCCGCGGGGCTTGCGCGGAGGGGTTCACGGCGGCCTCGTGCGAGGGGCGGGCCGCGCCTCGGGCGGGCGCCTCGGCCGCCGCGAAGGGCGTTACGGAGCGTGGGCCGGGCCGCTGCGGACGGGGGCCTCGGCCGCTCCCCGCAAGGGGTTCCGACCACCACGGGCCCGGTTTGGGAGGCCATGGACCCTGCTGGTAGCCTGGTCCACTGCGCTTCGTGCCCTCTCTCGTGCGTGGCGCAACTCGAAACTCCAACGAACCTGAAAAGGCTCTTTCGTGGCGAACATCAAGTCCCAGATGAAGCGGATCAAGACCAACGAGAAGGCTCGTCAGCGCAACAAGGCTGTCAAGTCCGCTCTGAAGACCTCGATCCGTCGCACCCGTGAGGCCATCGAGGCCGGTGACCTGCAGAAGGCCACCACCGCCCAGGCCGAGGCTGCCAAGAAGCTCGACAAGGCCGTCAGCAAGGGTGTCATCCACAAGAACGCCGCCGCCAACAAGAAGTCGGCGCTGGCGAAGAAGGTCGCGGCCCTCAAGGCCTGACCTTCCCCCGGAAGAAGGTCGCCGGCCCGTCAAAGGCCCTGATCTTCCTCCACCCGCAGCATCAGCTGCCCGTAACACCTCTGCCGACAGGGACCCAGCGGCCCCTCTCTCCGCTCCCTGGTCGGTGCACCACCGCGCCGCACACGGCCTGCGTTCGCCACGCGGGTGCGGCGCACCCGGCTCGCCCGGCGGCCTCCGCCGCCGACGAAGCCGCAGTCGCTTGACGCGAAGGCCCCGCCACTCCCCTTCCCCGGGGTGGGCGGGGCCTTTCGTCTGCCCGCGCCCTTCGCGCCTGCCTCGGCAGCTGCCCTTCGCGCGCCGTGCCCGCGGCCTTCGCGCCTCTCCTTTCCCGCGCGCACCTGCCCTTTCCCGGGCGCTCCGGCCGCCCCGGTGAGGGACGTAGATGCGGTCGTATATTCGGTTCAGCTGTCAGTGGGGTCCGCTACGCTGCGGCCATGTCCATCTCGGGGGATCCGAACCATCCCTACGCCCAGCCGCAGCCCAACCCCTACGGCCAGGTGCCGGCGCCGCAGAATCCGGTGCCTCCCCAGCAGAACCCCTACACCCAGCAGGCCCCGCCGGCGCAGCCCCCCGGCGTCGGCTACGGCTATCCGGCCGCCGGCGTGCCCGCCGCCCCCGCGGGGACGCCCGGCGCTTCGGGCGGATCCGGCCGCGGCGCCTCCGGTTGGCTCTGGGCGGTCGGCGGTGCGGTCGCCGCCTCCGCGATAGGGGCCTCGCTGCTGTTCGCCACGGGCGGCTTCTCCTCCGAGCCCAGTCCCGACCTCGCGGGCTACGGCTACACCAGCGATCTGTGCGCGTCGACCTCGATGACGCCGTTCGAGAACGCCGACTACGAGCCCAAGAAGAGCACCGGCTCGACCTCCAAGGACGCCAACCCTCAGCACAGCGGCGCGCAGCAGAAGTCGCTGGACACCATGTGGTGCAACGTCTCGCTGCAGCGGGAGAACGCCGGCAGCTCCGACTACTCCTCGACCTGGCTCTACAGCACCGCCACCCTGCACAAGAAGACCGACCCGGCGCCGGAGTTCGCCGACAACTACCGCTCGTACGAGAAGCAGGACACCTCGGTCGGCTACAAGGTCGAGTCCGTCGCGGGCCTCGGCGACGAGGCGTATCTGGTGACCCGGAACGACGAGGGCGGCAGCAACAGCTCCTCCTATGTCATCCTCGGCGTCCGCGACGGCTGGATGACCTACCAGTCGACGTGGTCGAGCTACGCGTCGAGCAGCAGCTCCACCAAACCGCCCACCGCCTCCGAGGTCGCGACCATGCTCAAGACCAGCGCGACGGAGACCCTCAAGCGACTGCAGAACTCGGGGTCGCGGTAGCCCTCACGGTTACGGCCATGGCCACGGGCACGGGCACGGCTACGGCTACGGCTACGGCTACAGACCGCGTAGGCGGCAGCGGGCGTACGTCGCACCGCTCCCGCCCCTGTACGTCACCGGGCCCCGCGCATCGCCGGGGCGGCGCCCCTGTACGTCACCACACCCCCGGCGCGTACGTCACCGGCCCCGCGCATCGCCGAGACAGGGCCTCAGCGCGACCGCGCCGCCCGGGCGACCGCCACGATGGCCTTCTCCAGGGCGTACGCCGGGTCGTCCCCGCCGCCCTTGACCCCCGCGTCGGCCGCCGCCACCGCCCGCAGCGCCGTGGCCACGCCGTCCGCCGACCAGCCGCGCATCTGCTGCCGTACCCGGTCGATCTTCCACGGCGGCATGCCCAGGTCACGGGCGAGGTCACCGGGGCGCGCGCCGCGCGGGGCGGAGGCCAGCTTGCCGATGGCCCGGACGCCCTGGGCGAGCGCGCTGGTGATCATGACGGGGGCGACGCCGGTCGCGAGCGACCAGCGCAGCGCCTCCAGCGCCTCCGCCGCCCGCCCCTCGACGGCACGGTCCGCGACGGTGAAGCTGGAGGCCTCGGCCCGGCCCGTGTAGTAACGCCCGACGACGGCCTCGTCGATCGTGCCCTCGACATCGGCCGCCAGCTGCGAACAGGCCGACGCCAGCTCCCGCAGATCGCTGCCGATCGCATCGACCAGCGACTGACATGCCTCCGGCGTCGCCGATCGCCCGGCCGTGCGGAACTCGCTCCGTACGAACGCCAGCCGGTCGGCCGGCTTGGTCATCTTGGGGCAGGCCACCTCGCGCGCCCCGGCCTTACGAGCGGCGTCCAGCAGGCCCTTGCCCTTGGCGCCGCCGGCATGGAGCAGAACGAGTGTGATCTCCTCGGCGGGCGAGGTGAGGTACGCCTTGACGTCCTTGATGGTGTCCGCGGACAGGTCCTGGGCGGCCCGCACCGCCACGACCTTGCGCTCGGCGAAGAGCGAGGGGCTGGTCAGCTCGGCGAGGGTGCCGGGCTGCAGCTGGTCGGGGGTGAGGTCGCGTACGTCGGTGTCCGCGTCGGCCGCCCGGGCGGCCGCCACCACCTGCTGCACGGCGCGGTCCAGCAGCAGGTCTTCCTGGCCCACCGCGATCGTGACGGGAGCGAGGGGGTCATCGTGAGCTGTCTTCCTGGCCATCGCGATCCAGCATCCCACGCCCCACTGACAACGCCGCCCGTGCGGCTCCCCCGGCCCCCCGCCGCCCCGCCCGCCGGAGCCACCGGTCTCCTCCCGGACAATGGCCGGGTGAACGACAACGCCCGCCCCGCACGCCATGTCATCGTCCTGCCCGACCGCGACGCCGCGGAGGAGGTGGCCGAGGCCCTGGCCGAACGCTTCGGCGTCACCGAAGAACCGCAGCTCCTACGGGACGCGCTGGCCGGCGAGGACGATGCCGAGGACGCCCAGTGGCTGGTGGTGGTCGAAGACCCGGACGCCGTCCACGACCCGGCGCAGCTGGACGGCCTCGCGGCGGAGTACGAGGGCTGGCTGGAGGCCGAGTAGCACCGACGGGCGGGGCCGGGCCCCGACGACCTCGGGCCCGCGCCCTCGCTTACGTGCCTGCCTGCGGCCGGGCGCCCGCCCCGGGCACCCGCCCCTTCGCCACCACGGGCTCCCGCTCCAGAACGATCCCGAAGTGCTCCCGATAGGCGGCGAGGACCTCGCCCTCCTCCACCTGGCGCTCCTCCCGCGCACCGTCCGCCCCGGTGATCACGAGCGTACGGCCGGAGAGCGTCACCCGACCGGTCTCGGTCAGCCGTGAGCACACCAGGGACTGCGTGAAGTGCGACTTCGGCGAGGTCTGGTGCCACCAGCAGCCGACCTCGAAGTCCGCATACGCACGCGGACGCTGCTCAAGCCGGTACTGGGGCGTGCCGTCCCGCAGCACATCGAGGTCCCCCTCGGCGGTCTCCTCGATCCGGAACACCCCGGCCGGATCGCTCTGTTCGGCACGGCTGTCCCAGCGCAGCGGGAGGTGGCTGTTCCGGCCGAAGCCGACATCCGCGAGCCAGGGCCCGCTGGGTGTCTGGACGCGCAGCGCGAGATGGTCGTACGGGATTCCGGGCCCGTCGGGACCGAAGACGCGGCCCGCGAGCAGTTCGACCTCGTAGCCGAGGGCCCGCAGCAGCATCGCGAAGGCGCCGTTGAGCTCGTAGCAGAAGCCTCCGCGCCGGGCGCCGACGATCTTGTCCAGCAGCGGCTTCTCCGCGAGCACGATCTCCTCGCCGAGGTGGATGGCGAGGTTCTCGAAGGGGACGGCGCGCAGATGGCCGAGGTGCAGCGCGCGCAGCGCGTCGGCGTCGGGAGCCGCGGGTCTTGCGGCCCCGATGCGGTCCAGGTAGGCGTCGACGGCGGTGGTGTCCATCAGGTGTGCGTCCTCTCCGAAGCGAACCAGCGGCGGGTCTGCTCCACCGCGGAAGCGGGGGTCCCCGCAGCGATATCGGCGATGGTCTGCGCCGCCAGCTCACGCCGCCAGGCCAGTTCGGCCTTGCGCATCGCCGTGGAGATTCCGCACGGCCGGCCGAACTCCCGGACGGGATGCTCGGCACCGGCTCCCTGCCGGCGGATCTCCTGACAGCGGAAAGCGTCTTCGGTGCCCTCGATCGCCGCGACCACGTCCATGAGCGTGATCCGCTCCGGCGCCCGCGCCAACTGGAAGCCGCCCCGGGCCCCAGGCGTGGACGTCAGGATCCCGGCCCGCACCAGGGCCTGCAGCCGCTTGTTCAAATAAGCCGCCGGCAACCCGAACGAGGCCGCCAGCCGGGCCGTGGAGACCGGCCCTTCCCCCTCCAGCCAGGCCAGCGTCACACAGCAGTGCAGGCCCCACTCGACGCCTTCACTCATCCTCATAATCTGGAGTCTACATATCCTGTTTCCGCCGAGCTCCCCGATTTATTCGGCACTCGGGCCCTACGGAATCACCTGGTGAGCCCGGACGACGAGCGGGGGCCGGTCCGGAAGGGGGAGCGACAGGATCCGGTCCTGGAGGGCGACGGACAGGGGCCGTTCCCGGAGGGAACTCCTCCGAAAAGGCTCCTTCACGGAGGCGAAAAGACAGCGGATGAACCTCTGATGACGGGCTGCCGAAGGGGGCTCGGGGTGCGGTGGAGGTCCTTAAGGTTTTGACGTTCCGTCGTCCGATCACCTGTGCGAGGTTGCCGTGGCTCTGCCGGACACCGAGACGATCCTCACCGCGGCCGGGCTCGTGGCGACGGCCGTGGTGTGGGCCGTGGAGCGGTTTCTGCCGGGCCGTAAGCGGATCGGCTATCGGGTCCAGATGGACACCGCGATCGGCATGAACCCCCAAGACGCGCACAGTCTCGTGCAGTTGAGGCTGCTGCGGCAGGACCAGGAGATCAGGGACGCGACGCTGGCGCTGCTGCGGTTCGAGAACGACGGCGGCAAGGACATCGTCCGGCAGGACTATCAGGAGCCGCTGACCGTCGAGTTCGCCGGACGCACCGTCATCGGCGCCGAGGTGCCGGACGCCAACCCGACGGACCTGGTGCGGATGCTGACCCGCAACGGCGGGGGGCTGCGGCACGAGGGCGGCCGGCTGTTCATCCCCAAGGTGCCGCTGAACAAGCGGAACCACTTCAAGGTGCTGGTGCTCCTCACGGGCTCCGATACGGACCAGGGCCCCGAGGGCGGCCGTGCCGGCGGAGCGGCCGGGACCGTGGCCGTCGGCGGGTTCATCAGCGGCGGACGGATCCGGCGCAACGCCCAGCGCTGGGGGCCGCGCAAGCTCAGCCTCGTGCTGGGGGGCACCTTCATCGTCCTGCTGGGGCTGCTCGGCGGGCTGCTGCTCAGCGGCCGGGTGTCGCCGGTGCCCGGCGAATGCGCCGCCGGGCGGCTGACCATCGACGGGTCCACCGCGTTCGCCCCGCCGATGCGGGAGATCGCCCGCCAGTACCGGGCCCGGTGTGCGGACGCCGAGATCACGGTCCTGGAGAGCGGCAGCCTGTCCGGCCTGGGCAACCTCAGCCGGGAGGCCGGGCCCGCATCCGCCGAGGGCCCCGGTTTCATCGCCGTGTCGGATGTACCGGCGCCGTCCCTCTACCGACGGCTGGAGGGCGACCCGGTGGGCGTCATCGTGCTCAGCCTCGTGGCCAACGAAAAGGCTGGCGTCGACGGTCTCACCTCCGACCAGATCCGGAAGATATACGACGGGACGTACACCAACTGGAAGCAGCTGAACGGGCACGACCTGCCGATCCGCCTCGTCAGCCGGGACGCCGGGTCGGGCACCCGCCGGGCCTTCGAGACGTCCGTTCTGCACAGCTCGGAGCCGGGCGTGGTGTCGTCCTACGACTGCGGCGACAAGGACCGCGACGAACGCGCGCGCCTGACGCGCTGCGAGGTGAACAGCACCAAGAGCCTGCTGGACGCGGTCGACCGGGTGCCGGGGGCGATCGGTTACGCGGAGGTCTATGCGGCGGCGCAACGGCGGCACGTGGTCAGCGTGCGGCTGAACGGGAACGAACCGGACATCGAGTGGGGACGGCAACGCGATTACCCCTTCTGGACGGTGGAGTACCTCTACACCTACGGGCGGCCCGAAAACGGCTCGCTGACCGCGAAGTTCCTGGCCTTCATGGACTCCGACACGGCGAAGAACATCATGCGGATGTACAAGCACGTGCCCTGCGCCGACCGGCAGAGCCTGCCGGTCGCCGTATGCCGGCCGTGAGAGGAGGGCCGGTGGGAGGCCCGCGCCCGGCGACCGCCGCCGAGAGCCCGGCCCGACCGCCCAGGACCGCGATCGCACCGTCGGTGTCCGTGCGCAGCACCCTGGCGCCCTGGGCGCGCAGCGCCGCGATGGTCCGGGACGCCGGATGCCCGTACGGATTGCCGGCCCCGCAGGAGATCAGCGCCAGGCGCGGCGCCAGCCGGTGTATCAGCGGTGGGTCCTGATAGGCGGAGCCGTGGTGCGCCACCTTCAGGACATCGACGGCGCCCAGCTCGGGGTGGGTCGCCAGCAGCGCCTGCTGAGCGGGCGGTTCGAGATCGCCGAGCAGGAGGAGGGTCATCCCCGCCGTACGGACGAGGAGGGTGACGCTGGAGTCGTTGGGGCTGTCGGCGCCGGCGGCGCCGTCTCGGCTGCCGACGGCAAGGGAGCCGCCGGGTCCGGGTACGCCCGGTGGAGCGGGAGGCCAGAGGACTTCCCAGGTCAGGGGGCCCAGGTGACGCCGCTCCCCCGGTGCGGCGGGGACCACCGGGATACCGGAGGCCGCGGCCGTACCGCGTACGAACCGGGCCTGTCCGGGCGGCTGCTGAAGCGTCGTGGTCTCGATGGCTCCGACCGAGCGGCCGCGGATCGCTCCGGGGAGCCCGTCCACGTGGTCGGCGTGGTAGTGGGTGAGGATGAGGAGCGGGATGCGGCGGATGCCCAGGTCGGTGAGGCAACGGTCGATGGCGCCCGGCTCGGGACCGGCGTCCACCACCAGTGCCGTGCCCTCCCCCGCCGCCAGCACCAGCCCGTCGCCCTGCCCGACGTCGCAGACCACGGCACGCCACCCGGGTGGCGGCCAGCCCGTGATGACGCGGGTCAACGGGGCGGGCCGGCAGACCGCCAGGATCACGGCCAGCGCGCACAGCGCACACAGCCAGGGACGGCGCAGCGTCCGGCGGCCGACCGCCACCAGAACCGCGATGACGGCCGCCAGCGCCAGTCCGCCCGTCCAGCCGCCGGACCAGCCGAACTCGGCTCCCGGCAGCGCCGCCCCCGTGCGGGCCACGCCGGCGATCCACTGGGCCGGCCAGCCCGCGCACCAGGCCAGCGCCTGGGCGACCGGCGGCGCAACGGGGGCGGCGGCGAGGGCGGCGAAGCCGAGGACCGTGGCGGGGGCCACGGCCAGCTCGGCCAGCAGATTGCAGGGCACGGCGACCAGGCCGACCCGGGCCGCGAGCACGGCGACGACGGGGGCACAGACGGCCTGGGCGGCGGCCGCGGCGGCGATCACCTCGGCCAGCCGGGGCGGTACCCGGCGCCGCTGCAGAGCCGCGCTCCAGCGTGGCGCGAGCAGCAGCAGCGCACCGGTGGCCAGGACGGAGAGCAGAAAGCCGTAACTTCGGGCGAGCCAGGGGTCGTAGAGGACCAGCAGCAGCACCGCCGCGGCGAGTGCGGGCAGCAGCGAGCGACGCCGGCCGGTGCCGATCGCCAGCAGCGTGATCAAGCCGCAGGCGGCCGCCCGCAGCACGCTCGGGTCCGGGCGGCACACGACGACGAAGGCGAGCGCGAGGGCCCCGCCGATGACGGCCGTCCCGCGGAGCGACAGTCCGAGGAGCGGCGCCAGCCCACGCCGCTCGGCACGCATGGCCAGATGCGGCGGGCCGATCAGCAGAGCGAGCACGATCGTCAGATTGCTGCCGGAGACGGCCAGCAGGTGTGTCAGGTCGGTGGCGCGGAAGGCGTCGTCCAGGTCCGGCGGCACGCGCGAGGTGTCGCCCACCACGAGACCGGGCAACAGCGCGCGGGCATCGGGACGCAGACCGTCGGTGGCGTCCCGGAGCCCCGCGCGCAGGCTTCCGGCCAGCCGCTGAAGGCTGCTGGGAGCCTGGACCTCGACCGGCGCCGCGTGCGCGGCGACCCGCAGGACGGCGGCCAGACGGTCGCCCGACGACAGCGGCGGTACGGCACGGGCCACGACCCGGATACGGGTCGACGGCAGCAACCCGTGCCATTCCGGGGACAGCCCCTGGCGCGGCTGGGTACGCTGCGCCGCTTCCGGCCCGCCCGCGGCCGCGGAGGCGGGCGGCCGGGCGTCGGCGGAGTTCGGCACTGCGGCGCCACTCGGGGGCTCCCCGTCGCGCACGGTGCCCTCACTGTCGCCGCGGCGGGGCTGCACGACCACCAGGGTCGGTGTGCGGACGGCCGTGATCGCGCCGCTGGGCGCGGTGACGCGGACGGCGTCGGCCGTGAACACCAGTGCCGGGGGCGTGCGTTGGGATCCGCGCACCCTGGGCCTGGTCAGCCGCGGGTCGCCGGTCACCTCCAGCTCCGCGGTGACCTGGGCGTACTTCCCCGCCAGGGCAGGCAGCGGCCCACGCCGGACATCCGCTGCATGCAGCGCCGCGGACGCCGCACCCGCGGCGGCACACAGCAGCACCGCGGCCAGCGCCACAAAGGCACCCGCGGACCACATACGGGGAGGACGGGGTCGGGGCGGACGAGGCTGGGGAGGACGGGGGCGGGGCGGCTGCGTTCCGCGCGGGCCGGTGTCGGGCCGTGACCCGTCACACGGCGGTTCGCCCCGCCCCGGCTGGCCCCGTGGTGCCTCGGGATCTGACACAACTGGGCCTGATAGCACAGGATCTGATGGCTCAAGGGATGCTGCTTCGGGGACTGGTGCCTCCGGATCAGGCGTACCCAGCTCCCCAGCCGCGGCCTCCGGCAGGCCACCGGCCCCGGGCCCACGTTCCGTCCGGCGCCGGACCACGGCCACCCGTAACGCGAGCGCTGCGAGAACCACGGCCGCACCGCAGGCCACGGCCACCGCACCACCGGGCATCCCCAGGGCGATCGCCGCGGCCGCCCAGGCCGCCAGTGCGGGCGCGACCAGGCGCAGATCGGCCGGGCCGTCCTGATGAGGGTCCGAGGCGCCGCGCGCGGAGGCCGCCATGGCGTGGACCGGGGGCCGCGGGCCGGTCATGGCTCCACCAGTGGGCGAAGGTCGGCGAAGCGGCGCTCTCCGATACCGGTCACCTGGCGGAGCTGCTCCACCGCGGTGAACCCGCCGTGCTGGGTGCGGAACTCGATGATGTGGCGGGCCAGGACGGGCCCCACCCCCGGCAGCGCGTCGAGCTGCTGCTCGGTCGCCGCACTGAGGCTGACCGGCCCGCTCGGCCCGCTGAGCCCGGACCCGGCGCCTGGTACCCCGCCGGCCCCCGCCGTGCCAGGACTATCACCACCGATCCCGGCCCCGGCCCCGGCCCCGGGCACACCGACGACGATCTGTTCACCGTCGGTCAGCAACCGCGCCCGGTTCAGCCCGCGGGTGTTCGCCCCGCGCAGCACACCGCCCGCTGCCGACAACGCGTCGATCACCCGGGAACCCGGCGGCATCCGGTGGATTCCGGGATGCCGGACCTTGCCGGTGACGTCGACGACCAACTGCCGTCCACCACCGCCCGGCGGACCATTCGCCATCGCGCCGGAAGACGATGCGGACGGCGGTGACGGCAGGGAGGACGATCGCGTGCCGGCCCCCGGGCCGGGCACGCCAGGCGCCCCCTCGACCGCCGGGGCGCGTACCGGCTCCGGGCGCCCGGCCCAGAAATGCTGGACGGCGAAGCCCACCGCGACCACGAGCACCAGCACCAGCGCGGCGAGCGCCTTCGGGTCGGTGCCGCACCGTAACTGCACCCACAGGGGCAGCCGTTCACGCACCGCGAGCCAGGCTCGCTCCCGGCGGCGCCGGGCGGGTGGATCGTGCCCGGGAGGCGGCGGTCCGGCCGGCTCAGCCGCACCTGCCTCGCCGAAGACCGCCGCGACACGGGCCCGTACGCGCTCCCGCTCCCACTCCCGCGACCCCGTCACTACGGATGGGCCCGACGGGTCGTACGCCCCTGCGGCCACCGATGAGGCTGCCGGGGCGGAGAAGGGACCTGACGTGGGAGAGGAGGAAGCTCCCGGGGAGAAGGGAGGAGCCGAGGAGGCGGACGAGGGCGAGGAAGCCGACTGAGCGGACCGAAGCGAGTTCATACCGACCGACGCTAAGCACCTCGCGCAGATCTCGCCGAGGCGCCTCAGAATCGGTGGACAACACCCGAGTTGTGGATAACCGCGTCACCCACAAGGGCACCCGGCAGCCTCTCTCAACGCGGTGAGATCACGGCTCCCAGCAGCCCCGGCCCCGTGTGCGCGCCGATCACCGCACCGACCTCGCTCACATGCAGTTCGTTCAGACCCGGGACCCGCTCCCGGAGCCTCAGGGCCAGCGCCTCCGCGCGCTCCGCCGCGGCGAGATGGTGCACCGCGATATCGACCTGGTCCTCGCCCGCGCGCTCCGCCGCGATCTCCTCAAGCCGTGCGATGGCCTTGGAGGCCGTACGGACCTTCTCCAGCAGCTCGATCCGCCCGTCGGCCAGTTGAAGCAGCGGTTTGACGGCGAGTGCGGAGCCGAGCAGGGCCTGGGCGGCACCGATGCGGCCGCCGCGGCGCAGATAGTCCAGGGTGTCGACGTAGAAGTAGGCGGACGTACCCGCTGCGCGCTTCTCCGCGGCGGCCACGGCCTCGTCCACGTCACCGCCGGCCTCCGCGGTCTCCGCCGCGGCGAGGGCGCAGAACCCGAGAGCCATCGCGACCATTCCGGTGTCCACGACGTGTACGGGGACCGGCGCGTCCTGGGCCGCCATCACCGCCGCGTCGTAGGTGCCGGAGAACTCCGAGGAGAGGTGCAGCGAGACGATGGCGCTCGCGCCGGCCGCCGCCACCTTCCGGTAGGTGTCCGCGAACACCGCGGGGCTGGGGCGGGAAGTCGTCACGGGGTGGCGCTTCTGGAGCGCCTGGGCGAGGGATCTCGCGGAGATCTCGGTGCCCTCTTCCAGGGCCTGGTCCCCCAGGACGACGGTCAGCGGAACGGCCGTGATGCGGTGGCGTTCGACAGCCGTCCGCGGCAAGTAGGCCGTGGAATCGGTGACGATCGCGACATGGCGGGACATGACTGGGAGGTTATCCGGGGATGCAGACGCCGCACAGTGCGGCCCCCTCCCGAAGATCTTCCAGGTTTCGCCAAGGCTCTGCCAAGTGCCCCCCGGGTGACTTTGTCATCCCCCTCGGCGCTCGTCATCGCCGTCGGCGTCGCCGTTGCGCTCGGCCGTGCTCTGGGGGGGTGCCGGCGCTTGCCTTCGTCATCGCCTTCCCCGGGGCCCCGCCCCGCCCCCACCCACCCCCGTCTCCTCCCGCTACGCGTTCATGTCGTCGTGCCCTCCGTTCGCGGGGCCTTCTGCCAGGGGTAGGTCTGCTGGGTGCGCGGGTCGCGGGCGGTGATCGCCTGCGGGGTCTCGGGGGACGGGCCCCAGGAGTAGTCGGCGTCGGTCGTGTCCGAGGCCGGGCCCCGCCGGGTGCCGGCGTCCGACGCGCCGCCTGCGGTGTGCGCCGCCGGGCGGGCGGGACCGTCCGCCCCCGGCCGGCTCGCGGCGCCGGGGCCGTGCTGCTGTCCTCGTCGCTCCTGCACCGGCTCCCGCAGGGGATCCGTGGTCGGCTCGTCCTCGGTCCAGTGCCGCAGCGCGCCCGACTCCACGTCGATCTGGTCGCTCAGCGCGGCGAGGTCGTCGTCGGCGAACTTGCGGGCGCGGTCGCGGGCCGCCCAGCGCAGCGACTCCGCGGAGTGGGTGATCCGCTCCGTACGCTCCCGCAGCTCCGGGAGGCGGGCGGTGATGGTGGCCCGGTCGGGCTCCCGCTCCAGGCGCTTGAGCTCGGCGTCCAGCTCATGGCCATGGGCGCTCAGCCGCTCGAAGAGGCCGATCGCCTCGCTGAGGGAGGCGTCTTCCGGGGCGCCGCCGTAGAGCACGTCCTGGGTGGCGCGCATGGACGTACGCAGGGAGATCCGCAGCTGCGCCAGCTCGCCGACGACGCCGGGCTGGGCGAGCTGGCGGGCCCGGAGGGCGGTGTCCTCGACGCTCCGGCGGGCCTGGGCGACGGTGCGGTCCACGCCGCGCTTGGCCGCCTTGACCGCCTTCACGGTCACCCACACCCCGGCCAGCACGAACAGCAAGAAGAGCAGTCCGAGGATGGCGGCAGCGGCTTCCATGGGCTCTCCCCAGGCACGGTCGGCGGCGCCGGTTCTCACCCGCGCCCTGTATCTCCACCGTAAACGGCCGGGGCAGGTTGCGGGTTCCTGACGAACCCCCAACCTGCCCGTAGGGGAAACCACCTATGGCCTGCCTGAAGCCTGCACCGGACCCGGCGCTGCCGCCCGGAGTGCCGACCGGAGCACCCGCCGGAGTGCCCAGCTCAAGCCGCCCGACGCAGCCCGGCCCGGCCACCACCGGCGCTACCGCCCGACACGCCCCGACCACGGCGCTACCGCCCGACACGCCCCGGCCACGGCCACCAGCCCCGCCGCCCCAGGTGCCCGGAACCGCTCCGGACCGGGCACCCGCGGCGACCGGCGACTACGCAGGGACGATGTTCACCAGCTTGGGCGCCCGGACGATCACCTTCCGGATTCCCGCGCCGTTCAGCGCCGCGACCACCGCAGGCTCGGCCAGCGCCGTCGCCTCCAGGTCCGCCTCGGAGATCGAGGGAGCGACCTCCAGACGGGCCTTGACCTTGCCCTTGATCTGGACGACGCAGGTCACGGTCTCGTCCACGACGTACGCCGGGTCGGCGACCGGGAAGTCCGCGTGCACGACGGTGCCGGTGTGGCCCAGCTTGCGCCACAGCTCCTCGGCGATGTGCGGGGCCAGCGGGGCGATCAGCAGGACCAGCTGCTCCGCGACGGAGCGGGGGATCGGGCCGCCCGTCTTGGTCAGGTGGTTGTTCAGCTCGGTCACCTTGGCGATGGCGGTGTTGAAGCGCAGGTTCGCCATGTCCTGGGTGACGCCGTCGATGGCCTTGTGCAGGGCGCGCAGGGTGGCCTCGTCGGGCTCGGTGTCGACGACGGTCACCTCGCCACTGGCCTCGTCCACGACGTTGCGCCACAGGCGCTGCAGCAGGCGGTACTGGCCGACGACGGCGCGGGTGTCCCACGGGCGCGAGACGTCCAGCGGGCCCATCGCCATCTCGTACAGGCGCAGGGTGTCCGCGCCGTACTCGGCGCAGATCTCGTCCGGGGTGACGGCGTTCTTCAGGGACTTGCCCATCTTGCCCAGCAGCCGGGAGACCTTGCCGCCCTCGTAGTAGAAGACGCCGCCCTCGTGCTCCTCGACCTCCGCCGCGGGGACGGCGATGCCTCGCGCGTCCCGGTAGACGTATGCCTGGATCATGCCCTGGTTGTACAGCTTGTGGAACGGCTCGGCGGACGAGACGTGCCCCAGGTCGAACAGCACCTTGGACCAGAAGCGGGCGTACAGCAGGTGCAGTACGGCGTGCTCGGCGCCGCCCACGTACAGGTCGACGCCGCCGTGCGGCTGACCCTCGCGCGGTCCCATCCAGTACTGCTCGACGTCCGGGTCGACCAGCTTGTCGGGGTTGCCCGGGTCCAGGTAGCGCATCTCGTACCAGCACGAACCCGCCCAGTTGGGCATGGTGTTGGTCTCGCGGCGGTAGCGCTTGACGCCGTCGCCCAGGTCCAGCTCGACGTTGACCCAGTCCTCGTTGCGGGACAGCGGGGTCTCCGGCTGGGTGTCGGCGGCGTCGGCGTCGAAGGTGCGGGGCGAGTAGTCCTCGACCTCGGGCAGCTCCAGCGGCAGCATCGACTCGGGCAGCGCGTGCGCCACGCCGTCCTCGTCGTAGACGATCGGGAACGGCTCGCCCCAGTAGCGCTGTCGGCTGAACAGCCAGTCGCGCAGCCGGAAGTTGACGGTGCCCTCGCCGATGCCCTGGGCGGCCAGCCACTCGGTGATCTTCGCCTTGGCCTCGGTGACGCCCAGGCCGTCCAGCGAGATCGTGCCGCCGGACGAGTTGATGATCTTCGCGTCGTACGAGGCGAAGGCGTCGTCCCAGGTGGACGGGTCGGTGCCGCGGCCGTCCGACGGCTCGACGACACAGCGCATCGGCAGCTCGAAGGCGCGGGCGAAGGCGAAGTCGCGGGTGTCGTGCGCGGGGACGGCCATGATCGCGCCGGTGCCGTAGCCCATCAGGACGTAGTCGGCGATGAAGACCGGGACCTGCTCGCCGCTGACCGGGTTGGTGGCGTAGACGCCGGTGAAGACGCCCGTCTTGTCCTTGGCCTCGGCCTGCCGCTCCACGTCCGACTTGGACGCGGCCTGCTTGCGGTACGCGGCGACGGCCTCGGCCGGGGTGGCGTGGCCGCCGGTCCACACGTCGTGGGTGCCCTCGGGCCAGGCGTCCGGGACGATCGAGCCGGTGCCGTTGTCGGCGCCCGCGATCAGCGGGTGCTCGGGGGCCAGCACCATGTACGTCGCGCCGAACAGGGTGTCCTGACGGGTGGTGAAGACGGTGATCTTCTCGTCGCCCACCGGGAAGTCGACGCGGGCGCCCTCGGAGCGGCCGATCCAGTTGCGCTGCTGCAGCTTGATGGCCTCCGGCCAGTCCAGCTGGTCCAGGTCCGTCAGCAGCCGGTCGGCGTAGGCGGTGATGCGCATGTTCCACTGGCGCAGCTTGGCCTTGAAGACGGGGTAGTTGCCGCGCTCGGAGCGGCCGTCGGCGGTGACCTCCTCGTTGGCCAGCACCGTGCCCAGACCGGGGCACCAGTTGACCGGCGCGTCCGAGGCGTACGCCAGGCGGTACTCGCCCAGGATGTTGGCGCGCTCGATGGGGCTCAGCTCGGCCCAGGGGCGGCCGTCGGGGGTCGGGCGGGTGCCGGCCTCGAACTGGGCGACCAGGGTGTCGATCGGGCGGGCCGCGTCCGCCTCCGGGTCGTACCAGGAGTTGAAGATCTGCAGGAAGATCCACTGGGTCCACTTGTAGTACGCCGGGTCGATCGTCTCGATCGAGCGGCGCGGGTCGTGGCCCAGGCCCAGCTGGCGCAGCTGGCGCCGCATGTTCACGATGTTGGCCTCGGTGGAGACCCGCGGGTGGGTGCCGGTCTGGACGGCGTACTGCTCGGCGGGCAGGCCGAAGGCGTCGAACCCCAGGGTGTGCAGGACGTTGTGGCCCGTCATCCGCTGGTAGCGGGCGTACACGTCGGTGGCGATGAAGCCCAGGGGGTGGCCTACGTGCAGGCCGGCGCCCGACGGGTAGGGAAACATGTCCATGATGAACTTCTTGGGGCGGGCCACCGCGGTGGGGTCCCCGGCCAGGTCGCCCTTCGGGTTGGGGGCCTCGTAGGTCCCCTCCGCCTCCCAGAAGTCCTGCCAGCGTGCCTCGATGTCGGCGGCCAGCGCGGCCGTATAGCGGTGCGGCGCTGCCACCTCGGCAGCGTTGGTCGTCTCGCTCATCGTCCTCAAAGCTCCATCGATCGTCTCTGCCTGCGGAAACGCGCCTCGTCCCCGGCGTCCGCCGGAAACAAAAAGACCCCTCGCACAGGAGGGGAAGCCGCGCCGATTCCGACGGGGTCGGTCATCCGTCGGTACTGATCAGCGCGGCCCGCTAAGCAGAAGGCGTACGGCACGCATGGCGTCAGGGTACCGCAGGGCGTACGGGGCCCGCGCTGAGGATTACCCCCAGACGGGCCCCGTCCCCCGTTACCCCTGGCTCCTGCCGCCGCTCCACCGGGGCACGGGCGGTGCGGGGAGGCGGTGCCGTGCCCCGGCGGCCGTCAGGGGCGGTAGGAGCTCACATATCCGGCGCCCGGAGTGCCCACGCCGGTGACGTCGTCGTAGCCGACGCCCGCATGCAGGGAGCTGTCCTTGCCCAGGCTGCGCAGCGAGGTCGTGGTGCCCTTGGCGTCGTCGGTGCCGTTGACGTAGTCCACCCGGACGACGGCCAGGTCCCGGCCGGCGCCCAGCGGGTGGTCGGTGACGTCGTGGTAGGCGGCGGTGCCGTAGCGCTGGTAGATGGCGGGGTTGGCGAAGCCGATGGCGACGCCGTGCCGGGCCTGCTGCGCCAGCGCCTGGACGCCCGCGATCACCGGCGCGGCCAGGGAGGTGCCGCCGATGCGGTACTCGTCGTAGCCGAGCGAACCGTCCGGCAGGGTCTGGGTCTGGCCGACCAGGAACCCGGTGTTGGGGTCGGCGACCGCCGCGATGTCCGGGACGGTGCGCATGGCGCCCTTCAGGCCGCCGCCGGAGAGCCCGTCCGGGACGACTCCGCGCTGGTAGAAGGGCTGCGGGACGGTCTTGCTGGTGCCGCCCCCGGCGCCTCCGTTGAAGGTGCCGGGGAAGCCGGCCCAACTACTGCCGTCCTTGGAAAGGACCGCCTTCTGGGTGCCCCAGCCGGTCTCCCACTGGTAGGCGTCGTGCTTGCCGACGGCCAGAGAGGTGCCGCCGACCGCGGTCACCCATGCCGAGTTCGCGGGGGTGTCGACCTGTTTGGTGCCGGTTTTGGCGACCTCGTCGCCGTTGTCACCGGAGGAGAAGTAGAAGCCGATGCCCTGTACGGCGCCCTGCTGGAAGATCTGGTCGTAGGCGGCGGCCACGTCCGGGGTCTCGTTCGCCTCGATGTCGCCCCAGGAGTTGGAGACGATGTCGGCGAGGTGCCCGTCGACGATCTTGCCGAGCGAGTCGAGCAGATCGTCGTCCATGCAGGAGGCGCCGCCGACGTAGACGATGTCGGAGTCGGGGGCGACGGCGTGCACGGCCTCGACGTCGAGGGTCTCCTCGCCGTACCAGCCGGCCGCGCCGCACTCCTCGATGTGCGTGTAGTCCTTGGGCAGCACCTGGGAGAGCTGGCCGCTGCGGTAACCGGGGTCGCCGTTGCGGGCGGCGTACCGGGCCGCGTCCGGGGCGATCGTCGGCGAGGCGTAGGCGTCGGTGATCGCGACGGTGACGCCCTTGCCGGTCCACTTCTTCGCCCCGTAGGCGGCGCGCAGCTGCCGGCCGGTGTAGCCCTTGATCGCGTACGGCGCCCTGCTCCCGTAGGCGGGCGGCAGCTCCTTGGCGGTCTTCGAGCCGTAGTACGAGGAGAACGGCCCCGAGTTGCGGAAGACGCCCTCCGGCGGGGGCAGTTCACCGGAGTGGTGCTTGGCGAGCTTGGGCGCGTTGTCCAGGCCGGTGACGGTCAGCACCGCGCCGGCCAGCGAGGCGGGCGCGGAGGCCGTGGTGGACGGCGCGTGGTAAGTGTGCCCGGCCTTGCGGTAGTTGTGCAGGTCGGTGGCGAAGGCGCGCTCGGCGGCGGCCGCGTCGCCCTTGACCGCGAGGTAGCGGTTGGTGGTGCCGGTGACCTTCAGGCCGGACTCTTCCAGCCAGTCGGTCACCTTGGCTATCTGGTCGTGCGTCGCGCCGTAGTGGGCGCGCACCTGGGCGGGGCTCAGATACTTCCCGTACGCGGCGGAGTGCGGGTCGGACACGGCCCTGGCGTAGTCCGCGAGGCCCTTGGCGTCGCGGCCGGCCAGGTAGACGCGGGCGCTGACGGCCGTGGCGGCGGCGGTGGCGCCCTGGTCGGCCTGCCGGGTGGCCCACAGGGGCTTGGTGCCCTGCAGCGCGTGCCGGCCGTCGTCGTGGCCCGCGGCGCCGGCGGCGGGCGCGCCGAGCGCGAGCGCGCCGGCGACCAGCGGCAGCGTCGCCGCCCAGGCCAGACGGGCGCGGGCACGCGGTGATCTGGTGCGGGTTGATCTCATGTAACCCCCTGTGTGCCGATGCGGTGCGCCGTGGGGTGGCTGCGCCGGTGCGGCGGTGCGGCACCTCACGAGCGGTGAATGCGCGGGATGTGGTGCTCACGCGGTTCGCCACTCTTTCGGTGAACCGTTCATGTCAGGGGCATGCGATCACCAAGAAGAGCCCAAGGAACGACAAGGGCCGGTCACGAGGAGGGGCATGAGGCAGGCGCTCAACTGGGCCCGGGAGGCGGGGCGGTGACCGGATATCAGCGACGCCCTATCGGGCCCCCGCTTTTGCGGGCCCCGGCACCGCCCATCCAAGAGACCGCCCTACGCACAACAGAGCAGGCCGTCCGCAATGGACGGCCTGCTCTGTATTTGTGGAGCTAAGGAGAATTGAACTCCTGACCTCCTGCATGCCATGCAGGCGCTCTACCAACTGAGCTATAGCCCCAGGTCTTGTCTCCGCCCGGTTCCCCGCTGCGGCATCGCCTACATTACACGGACCTCCCCGCCTTCTGCCAAATCGCTCACCCGTCACCCGGCCACCGCCCCTGGACGAGTCCCTTCGGGCCGTAGCGCCCTCGGGGGCCCTTCGGCGGGACGCGCGGTACTGTCGGCAATACGTGCCCGATTCGTCCTGGGGGAGCCGTACGCCGTGACCGCGCTGGAGCTGGAACAGTCCACCGATGTCGGCGGCCCGGCCACCGGCAGAGGCGCCATACGCCGGTACCCGACCCTCGCGGCGGCCCTCGCCTGCCTGGTCTCGTTCACCGCCTTCTGGATCGCGCAGCGCCTCGCGCACGTGACGATGATCGACCTGATGGTCTACCGGGCCGAGGGGGACACCGTCCGCGCCGGCGGGTCCCTCTACGACATGGTGGCGACCTCGGCGCGGCTGCCCAACACCTACCCGCCCTTCGCGGCGCTGCTGTTCACCCCGCTCACGCTCCTCGGCGTCCCCGAGATGCGCACCCTCGCCACCGCCGGCAACCTCCTGCTGCTCGTCGCCGTCGTCCACCTCTCGCTGCGCCTGGCCGACCGGCCCCGGCGCCTCCCCCGGCCCGCCGCGACCCTGGCCGTCTCCGCGCTGCTGGTGTGGTGCGAGCCGGTGTGGACGACGCTGCGCTACGGGCAGATCAACCTCCTGCTCGCCGCGCTGGTCCTGTGGGACCTCACCCGCAAGGACACCAACCGGCTCGCGGGCGTCGGCATCGGTATCGCGGCCGGCATCAAGCTGACACCGGCGCTGTTCGCGGTGTCCCTCGCACTGGCCGGCGCCCTGCGGGCCGCCCAGCTGCTCCGCTCCGGGGCGGGGGCGCGCGCCGCCTGGAACCCCTGGCTGCGGCAGGCCGCCGTGGCCACCGCCACGTTCCTCGCCACCGCCGTTGTGTCGGCCCTGGCGCTGCCGCGCGACGCACACCGCTTCTGGACCGAGATCGTCTTCGCCGCCGACCGGGTCGGCGAGGTGGAGATCACCGCGAACCAGTCGCTGCGCGGCGCCCTCGCCCGGCTGCTGCACACCCACGAACCCGGCGCTTCCTGGATCGTTCTCGCGGGCCTGACCGCGCTCCTGGGCCTGGCGCTGGCGGCCGGTTCGCTGCTGCGCGGGGAGCGCGCCTGGGCGGCCGCGGCCTGCGCGGCGACCGCCCTCCTGGTCAGTCCGATCTCCTGGTCCCACCACTGGGTGTGGTGCGTACCGGTGCTGATCCTGTGCGGCTCCGAGGCGCTGCACCGTACGGGCGCCGCCGCCCGCCGCTGGTGGACGGCCGCGATCGGGCTGGGCGTGCTGTTCAGCTCGTTCGCCCTGTGGTGGGTGCCACACCGCTGGAACCACCACCAGGAACTGCACCAGAACGGCGTCCAGATGCTGCTCTCCGGTGTCTATCCGATCGCCGGACTGGCCGTACTGGCCCTGGCCGGTGCGCGGCTGTGGCGGTCCGGCGGACGGACGCGGCACCGCGGCGGGGCCGAACCGGCCGAGGTCGCCGGCGGCGGCTGAGCCGCTCGTTCCCGCCCGAACCGCTCCGTGGTGCCACGGAATTGAGCCGGGCCGGTCGCGGTCGGCGGGCGCGCGGCCGCGCTCAGGCCGTCGCGAACGAATAGAACCGCTTCAGCGTGCAGTGCTCGTCCAGCAGCCGCCCGTAGATCGGCTCCCCGTCGAGCTCCCGGTAGGTCTCGATCGGATCGCCCTTTATGACCAGGGCACGGGCGCATTCCTCGCACCAGTACTGGTAGTCGGTGTTGACGGGTTCCATGTCGCGGACGATCGGCGTACCGCTGCCGCACCAGTCACATTTCCTGCTGTGGGCGCCCATCCATCAGCTCCAACTGTGGCCGCAGGCCGTACAGACGAAGGAAATGCCTCCGTTGTCACCCAGTACCTGCGCCACATGGGACGAGCCGCACGACGGGCACTGCAGGGCGGAAGCGGCTCTGGCGCCGCACACCGACGCCGGACCGTCAACGGGGCAGGTGAAGCGGAGCGCGTATTCCGGCAGCCAGTCATAGCCCTGCGCCTCGGCCACTTCGAGCAGGTCGTTGACCTCCTCAAGGATGCTCGTGGGCATCGCGATCTCTCCTCCCCTGCCGGCGCCGTCCGATTCTGCCACGGACCGCCGACCGGGTCAGGCCCGACTTCACGTCACGCCGGCGCGGGTGGCGGCCCGTACAAAGCGAAGATCCCGCCTCCTGAGGGAGACGGGATCATCCGGATTGTGGAGCTAAGGAGAATTGAACTCCTGACCTCCTGCATGCCATGCAGGCGCTCTACCAACTGAGCTATAGCCCCGGGTCTTGTTCCGCTCCTCCGGGTTTCCCCGGCGGCGCCGCGAACAAGATGAACTTTAGCCTGCGACCTGCCCAGATGTGAAATCCGGTCGGCCGGGGCCGCTCCGCGGGGCTCAGTCGTCGTCGCCGAGCACCGGTTCCGGCAGGGTGCCGGCGTTGTGCTCCAACAGCCGCCAGCCGCGCGCGCCCTCGCCCAGCACGGACCAGCAGCAGTTCGACAGACCGCCCAGGCCCTCCCAGTGGTGGGCGTCCAGGCCGAGCAGGCGCCCGATGGTCGTACGGATCGTGCCGCCGTGGCTGACGACGACCAGGGTGCCGTTCTCGGGCAGCTTCCCGGCGTGGTTGAGCACGACGGGGGCGGCCCGGTCGGCGACCTCGGTCTCCAGTTCGCCGCCGCCGCGCCGCACCGGCTCACCGCGCTTCCAGGCGGAGTACTGCTCGCCGTACTGCGCGAGGATCTCGTCGTGTGTGAGCCCCTGCCAGGCGCCGGCGTAGGTTTCCCGCAGGGCGGCGTCATGCGTCACCTCAAGGCGGGTCAGGGCGGCCAGTTCGTTCGCCGTGGCCGCGGCCCGCTGGAGGTCGGAGGCGATGATGGCGTCCGGCCTGAGCGCGGCGAGCAGCCGGGCGGCGCGCCGCGCCTGGGCACGGCCCGCCTCGGTCAGCTCGATGTCCGTCGAGCCCTGGAAGCGGCGCTCCAGATTCCAGGCCGTCTGGCCGTGGCGCCACAGGACGATACGGCGGCCGGGCGCCCTCTTCGTGCCGTTCAGAGCAGCTCTCCGTCCTGCTGCCCGGCCGTGGCCTCGGCGTGCGCCGCGGCCTTCCCCCGGGTGGCCTTGGCCTCCTCGGGGAGGTCGATCTCGGGGCAGTCCTTCCACAGCCGCTCAAGCGCGTAGAACACGCGCTCCTCGCTGTGCTGGATGTGCACGACGATGTCGACGTAGTCGAGCAGCACCCAACGGGCCTCGCGGTCGCCCTCGCGGCGGACCGGCTTGGCGCCGAGTTCCTTGCTCAGGCGCTCCTCGATCTCGTCGACGATCGACTTGACCTGGCGGTCGCTGGGCGCCGAGGCCAGCAGGAAGGCGTCGGTGATCGAGAGGACGTCACTGACGTCGTAGGCGATGATGTCGTGCGCGAGCTTGTCGGCGGCGGCCTGGGCGGCGGCGTTGATGAGCTCGATGGAACGGTCCGTGGCGGTCACAAGCGGCTTTCCGGGTCGAGGGCGGCGTCTCCGGCGGGGCGGGGAGCGGGGCGCTCGGCCGAGCCACGGCGCGGGCCGCGGTCCCCATGGCAACCGGATCGGCGGTCAGGTACCCCTCAAGGGTCTCACGGACCGCCGACACCCCCGCCAGAGTTTTCGAACGCCCCGGCCGGATCCGCCGTTCTGGCTGGTCAGGGCCGCGACGGGGGACGCCCGGCCCCACAGTGGGGGCCGGGCGTCCCGCTCGTCAGCCCTTGTAGTCCCGCCCCAGCACCACGGCGATGTCGACGTTCGAGGCGACCTTGCCCTGCCTGACCGCGCTCGCCGGCAGCCCCAGCGTCTTGGCGACCTCGGCGGCCTTCGCCTTCTGGGCGGCGTCCCCGTAGGTGACCTGGGAGGCGGTCCTGGCCACCCCGTCGGTGCCGTCGTCGACGAAGCCGTAGCCGCCGTTGAGCAGTGCGACCTGCGCCTTGCCGGTGGCGGCCTTGTCGCCGGTGGCGTTGCGGACCCCCACCCGGGCGGTCGCGTCGGGGGCGGTCTTCTTGACCGTGCCGCCGAGCACGTCCTTGACCACACTGGCCGCCGTGGCGGGGCTGAGCGTGCCGTTCGCCTGAACGGGCAGCAGGGTCGTGCGGTACGCGCCGGTCTTCGCCAGCTCCGCCCGCTGCGCCAGCGAGCTGCCCAGCTGGGCCTCGGTGAGCGGCGGGTCGAGCACCTGCAGCAGCGCCTTGACGGTGGCGGTGGCGCCGTCGGCGTCGCTGGAGACCTTCTTCAGGGTCGCCTGCATGACCTGCCCGAACCGCTGGAGCTGCTTGATCTGGGTCTCGCCCGGCGCCTGGTAGGTGGCATAGGCCACGGCCGCCTGGCCATTGAGGTCCCGGCCGCCGCCCTGCTTGACCACCGGGGAGGCGCCCTTCTTGGCACCGGGAACGGTGGCGTCGGCGTCGAGGGTGATCCCGCCGACCGTCTCGACGAGGTTCTCCAGGTACGGGGTGTCCAGCCGCCAGGTGGCCTTCAGGTCGGCGCCCAGGAGGCTGTTGAGGGAGTCCCGGGTCGGCTCGGAGCCGTCGTCCTTGACGGACTTGCCGAGCGTCGTGGCGCTGCCGTCGTCCTTGGGGACGACGAGGGTGTTGGGCAGCAGGACGGTGGTGCCCTTGTGGGTGGTCTCGTTGTCGACGAGCAGGGCCGTGGAGCTCCGGCCGGACTGGGTGTCCCGCAGGTGCACCACGAGCACGTCGCGCTTCTGGCCGCCGGCCTCGGCCGCCTTGCCGGTGTCCGGCCCGGAGAGGCCCGGCAGCTTGCCCGCCCACCACAGGTAGCCGGCGCCGCCGGCGAGCAGCAGGGCCACCACGACGGACAGCGCGACCAGCCGGCTGCGTCCGCGCCGCTTGGCCTCCTCGCGCCGCTCGGTGCGGCTCTCGGTGAACTTCAGCCAGTCGATGACGTCTTCGGAGTCCTCGTCCGGCTCCTCGATGAAGTCGAACTGCTCGGTGCGGTAATCCGGGCCGGCCGAGGACGGCCCCGGGGAGCCGCCCGCAACGTCCGGCTCCTCGCGGCCCTGCGACGGGGCGCGGCGCTGGGCCGGCGGCCGCTGCGGCTCGTCCTGGGAGAGCTGCTCGTAGGGCGAGGGCGGCGTCTGCTGCGGGATCCACTCCTGCTGCTGTTGCTGCTGTTGCTGCGGCTGGCCGTAGGGGTCGTACTGCTGGGGGTAGCCGGGCTGGGCCTGCACCTGCCGGCCGCCGTACGGGTCGTAGCCGTACTCCGGCTGGGCCGTATGGCCCCTCTGCTCCTGGTAGGGCTGCTGGCCCTGGTGCCCCTGTTGCACACCGTAGGGGTCATAGCCCTCGTAGGCCGGCGGCGCGGACTGCTGCTGCCCGTACGGGTCGTAGGTCTGCTCGTACGACGGCTGTGCGGCGTCGCGGTAGACCGGCTGCCCGTAGGCGTCGTAGGTGTAGCCCGGCTGCCCCTGCTGGTCGCGGGCATACGGGTCATGGGCATACGGGTCCTGCGGCCCGTACGGATCTGGTCGGTCGCTCACCGGTGCCCCTTTCCGTCAGCCCCGTCAGCGGTCGTTGCGGTACAGCTGTTTTTTGTCGATGTAGCGCACCACACCGTCCGGCACCAGGTACCAGACCGGATCCCCCTGGGCTACGCGCGCCCGGCAGTCGGTCGAGGAGATGGCCAGAGCGGGCACCTCGACCAGGGACACCGCTCCCTCGGGCAGCCCGGGGTCCGCGAGGACGTGGCCGGGCCTGGTCACCCCGATGAAGTGGGCGAGTGAGACCAGCTCCGCGGCATCGTGCCAGGTGAGGATCTGGCTGAGCGCGTCGGCGCCGGTGATGAAGAACAGATCCGCGTCGCGGTGCTCGGCACGCAGATCACGCAGCGTGTCTATCGTGTACGTCTTGCCGCCGCGGTCGATGTCGATACGGCTGACGGAGAACTGCGGGTTCGAGGCGGTCGCGATGACCGTCATCAGATAGCGGTCCTCGGCCGGGGAGACCTTCTTGTGGCTCTTCTGCCACGGCTGCCCCGTGGGCACGAAGACGACCTCGTCGAGGTGGAACTGGCTGGCCACCTCGCTGGCGGCGACCAGGTGTCCGTGATGGATCGGGTCGAACGTGCCGCCCATCACTCCGAGTCGCCGCTTCACGGGCCCTGTGTGCTCTCCCATGCGTGCAGACCCTACTGGGCGGCGCGCGATGCCGGGGGCCGGGTGCCGTCGACTCTAGCGGTCCCGGTTGAAGCGGGTGGTGATCCAGAGCAGGAGGAGCAGGATAAACAGGGCGCCGCCGCCGGTCAGATACGGGCTGAGGCTGGCGTGGCCGCCACCCGCGTGCTCGCCTTCGGCGAGGGAGACCAGGGACTGTGCGGTGGTGTGCAGGCTCATCGTCGGCAGGACCAATCCGGGCTGGGGGTCGGGCAGAGACTTCCACCACATCGTAAGCGGCGGCTCACCGCGGGCTCACGGCGACTCCGCCCGGACACCTCCCGAAGGGGCCCGGGAGGACCGGCGGGGTCAGTCCTGGCCGTAGCCGCGCAGCAGGAACCAGGCGAGCAGGACGGCGCCGATCACGCCGGCGATGATCACGGTGCGCAGGATCCACCCGGGGCCGACGTCGTGGGCGGTCTCCTGGGCGGCGGCGAGCAGCACGCTCGGATGCGGCATGACGATGCGCTCCCTCGGGTACCGGCCCGTGGGTTGTTTGTCCGGGCCTGTGCGGTCAGTGGTGCGATCGTCAGCGTACGCCCGAGCATCCAATCGGTTGTCAGTGGCGTCCTCTAGTCTGAAACACACGCAGTCGAACAGGGGGAGGCCCCAATGACGGAGAGCCCAGGCGGCAGCGAAAACGTACCGAGCCGGGACCGGCGGCGATTCCCCGGAATCTCCTCCCGGTCGTACGAGCACCCGGCGGACCGTTCGGCGCTGGTCGCGCTGCGCAAGCTGAGCGGGTTCGACACCGTCTTCAAGACGCTCAGCGGCCTGCTGCCGGAGCGCAGCCTCCGGCTGCTGTTCCTGTCGGACTCGGTCCGGGTCAGCGACCAGCAGTTCACGCACCTCAACGACATGCTGCGCGACGCCTGCTACATCCTGGACCTGGAGAAGGTCCCGCCGATGTACGTCAATCAGGACCCGCAGCCCAACGCCATGTGCATCGGCCTCGACGAGCCGATCATCGTGGTGACCACTGGCCTGGTCGAGCTGCTCGACGAGGAGGAGATGCGGGCGGTCATCGGCCACGAGGTCGGCCATGCGCTGTCCGGGCACGCCGTCTACCGCACGATCCTGCTGTTCCTGACGAATCTGGCGATGAAGGTCGCCTGGATCCCGCTGGGCAACGTCGCGATCATGGCGATCGTGACGGCGCTGCGCGAGTGGTTCCGCAAGTCGGAGCTGTCCGCGGACCGCGCCGGTCTGCTGGTCGGACAGGATCTGCAGGCGTCGATGCGCGGCCTGATGAAGCTGGCGGGCGGCAATCATCTGCACGAGATGAATGTGGACGCCTTCCTCAAGCAGGCCGACGAGTACGAGTCCGGCGGCGATCTGCGCGACTCCGTGCTGAAGATCCTCAACCTGCTGCCGCGCAGCCACCCGTTCACGACCGTGCGGGCGGCCGAGCTCAAGAAGTGGGCGGCCAGCCGCGACTACCAGCGGATCATGGACGGCCACTACCCCCGTCGGGACGAGGACAAGGACACCTCCGTCTCCGACTCCTTCCGGGACTCCGCGGCGCACTACGCCGATTCGGTGCGCAACAGCAAGGACCCGCTGATGGGCCTGGTCCGCGATATCGCGGGCGGTGCGGGCGATTTGGGCGGCAAGCTGCGGGACACGGTCTTCCGCGGCGGCCAGCGCCCCGGCACCTCGGGCGGCGCCAACGGCTCCGGTGGCGCGGGCGGCTCGGAGGACTCCTGAAGGACCGCCGGCACCCGAGCCGGCGGCCTTGCCGACGGACCGGACGCCACACGGCCCAGCGGGTCGGCTAGCGGATCGGACGGCTCGGCTTCGGCTGGGCGGAGGGTGCCAGCTCACCGCAGAGCGAGGGGTTGGCCCGGTCCCTGGCATAGGGGTCGGTGCCCGCGGGCCGGTCATGGCCGGCGTGCTGTCCCGCGAACAGCGGGCGCAGTGCGTCGGCCGGCCGCGAGGAGCAGGCCAGCGGCCCGGCCTGCAGACTGCTCTGCAGCAGCTCCAGGCGGTGGTCGGCCAGGTCCTCGCGCCCGACCCGGAAGTGCATCTCCCGCCGCACGGTGACCAGCGAGGCGGCGCCCGGGGTGGCCTTGCCGGCCTGCGCCCCGCCCGGCTTCTGCGGTGCGCCGGGGGCGGGGCGTACGGCGTAGACGAAGGTGTAGTCGGCGGTGACGACGAGCGCGTCCGGGCTCAACTCCGAGGCGGAGAGCGTGCCGTTGACCCGGATGTCCCGGTCGGCGAGCCGGGTGAGGGCGGGGTCGAAGCGGACCAGCCAACCGGTCGCCGCATCGCGGCCGTTGTCGTCGGGGTGCGCCAGGCTCCGGTCGAACTGGTCGAGTTGCCCGGTGTCGAGCAGCAGCCGCACCGGACGCACGGAGTTGCCGGTGAGGGTGGCCGGCTCCAGCGACGACTGGACGATGTAGTCCTTGGCGATGGTCAGGGCCGAGATGATCTGGCCGTCGGAGAAGTGCTCGGTGCGGGCGACGGGGGGAAGGTTCACGCCCGCGGCGCCGATCTTGTAGTCGGCCGCGGGGCTGTGCGCGAAGAGGTCCTCGGGTGTCGCGCCCGGTACCTCCCCGCTCGGCGCGAGCGGCACGACGGAGGAGCGCAGCGGCTGCACCCCGGACTGCTCCGGGGTCTTGTAGGGATGCCGGATGCCCATGTAGACGGCGGTGCCGAAGGCGAGCACGATCAGCAGCACCAGCAGGATGGCCTGCCGCGAGCCGCCCAGTCGCATCCAGGCATGCCGGGTCTTCACGGCCGGTGAATGATGCTCACCCAGCCGCTCGTCCGCGGAGAACTCCTGCAGTCGGGCAGCCCGCACGAACGATTCGTCGAAGACGACGGATCGGTATTCGTCCTCACCGCCTCCCGAGGCGCCGTTGGGCGTCCCTTCGGGAGGGTCACCAGGCCCGGTCATACAACAAGGGTAGGTCTGCCGGGGCGAAGGTAAACGCCGGGGCGCCGGGCAACTTCAGCGAAAGATTCCGTTTCGCGGACCCGTATCACGGGCAGGCTGCTCCGCCGTCATTGCGGCCTGGGCACCGCCGAGAACGACGGGCGCACCGACCCGGCGGACGGCAGCGACGGCAGGCCCGGCCGCGCCGTACGGACACTGTCCGCGCCGCTGGTGGCCGGGAGGTCCACCCCGCTGGTCGTGGGCGCCGGAGCCGGACTCTGGTTCCGTCCGGAGGCGCCCCGATAGACGGCGCTGAAGGCCAGTGCGACGAGCCCGATGCCCATCACGACGGCCAGCACCCAGGCGACCGGGCGGTGCCAGCGGGTGCTGCCCCTGTAGGGGCGCAGCGAGCCCCCGTAGGGGCCGTAGGGGTGGTACTCGCCGTAACCGCCGTCGTCCTCGTACTCGTCGCCGTACGCGTCGTAGTCGTCGGCTCCCGGGCCGCGGCGGCCGCGGGCCGCGGTCTCGCCCGGGTCGTCGCCGTCGGGGCCGAAGCCGGCTCCCGAACGGGCTGCCTCGGCCTCGGCGCGCGCCTCCGCGGCGGCCAGCATGCGCTCGACCGCGGAGGGCTCGTGGACCTGTGCGGACCGGACGAATTCCTCGTCGAAGACCACGGAAGCGAACTCCTCGTCCGCTCTTCCGTGGCTCCCGTGGTGGTGCTCGTCGGGCTCCTCGCCGTCCGGGAACGGCTTGCCCCCCACGTCGTCCGGCACCCGTCCAGGTTAGCCCCCGGGCCGTCGATTTGGGCAGGGATCCGGCAGGGAGAACCACCAGCCGCACCCTTCAACGGCTCCGCCCCGGTCCACCACGACGAACGGTGGCTAGCGGGTGTGCCCGTCGCCCGTGACGATGTACTTCGTGGACGTGAGCTCCGGCAGGCCCATGGGGCCGCGGGCGTGCAGCTTCTGGGTCGAGATGCCGATCTCCGCGCCGAAGCCGAACTGGCCGCCGTCGGTGAAGCGGGTGGAGGCGTTGACCGCGACGGTGGTGGAATCCACCAACTGGGTGAACCGGCGGGCGGCGGCCTGCGAGGTGGTGACGATGGCCTCGGTGTGCCCGGAGGTCCAGCGCCGGATGTGCGCCACCGCCGCGTCCAGGTCGGGCACCACGGCGGCCGCGATGTCGTACGAGAGGTACTCCGTCGCCCAGTCCTCGTCCGTGGCGGGGGCGACCAGCCCGGGGCCGGCCTGCTGCCAGGCGGCGTCGCCGTGCACGATCACGCCGGCCTCGGTCAGCGCCTCCAGGGCACGCGGCAGGAACTTCTCGGCGATCCCGGCGTGCACCAGCACGGTCTCCGCGGCGTTGCAGACGCTGGGCCGCTGGGCCTTGGAGTTGATCAGGATGTCGATGGCCATGTCGATGTCGGCGGCCTCGTCGACGTAGACATGGCAGTTGCCGGTGCCGGTCTCGATGACCGGGACGGTGGACTCCTCGACGACCGTACGGATCAGCGAGGCGCCGCCGCGCGGGATCAGCACGTCGACCAGGCCGCGGGCACGCATCAGCTCCCGCACCGACTCGCGGCTCTCCCCGGGCACCAGCTGCACCGCGTCGGCCGGCAGGCCGGCGCTCTGCACGGCGTCGCGCAGCACGTCCACCAGGGCGCTGTTGGAGGCGTAGGCGGAGGACGAGCCGCGCAGCAGGACGGCGTTGCCGGACTTCAGGCACAGCGCCGCGGCGTCGACCGTCACATTGGGCCGGGCCTCGTAGATGATCCCGATCACGCCGAGCGGGACCCGGACCTGGCGCAGGTCGAGACCGTTGGGCAGGGTCGAGCCGCGCACCACCTCGCCCACCGGGTCGGGCAGCGCCACGACCTGGCGGACGTCGGCGGCGATGGCCGCGATCCGCTCCGGGGTGAGGGTGAGCCGGTCCACGATCGACTCGGCGGTGCCGGCCTCCCGGGCCTTGGCGACGTCCTGGGCGTTGGCGGCGACGATCCGGTCGGTCCGCTCCACCAGGGCGTCGGCGACGGCGAGCAGGGCGGCATCGCGGGCCGTACGCGGCAGCGGCGCCAGGACGGCGGCCGCCTCCCGCGCGCGGCGGGCGGTCTCAAGGACGGGGGAGCTCTGCGATGCGCTGCTGGTCATGGCCGAAAGCCTAGCGGGCGGCCGGGCCGCCGCCCGGGGGTATCTCACAGCGCGGGACGGCCCGCCCGATGGTCAGAAGGGGTGGACGCCGACCGGTGAGGCCGGCGGCAGGCCGTAGCCCTCGGCGATGCGCTGCTGGTAGGTCTCGCGGTCGATGACCTCCAGGCCGACGATCTCCCACGGCGGCAGCTTGGCGGTCGAGCGGTGCTCGCCCCACAGGCGCAGTGCGACCGCCGCGGCGTCGTGCAGATCACGGGCCTCCTCCCAGTAGCGGATCTCGGCGTGATCGTTGGCGTAGCGGCTGGTCAGCAGGAAGGGATGATCGTGGGCGAGCTGTTCCAGGCCCCGCCGGACCTCCTTGAGCGGGGCCTCGGCGCCCGAGACGCTGAGGGTGATGTGCCACAGGCGGGATGCCTCGCGGCGCTCGCCCTCCGGGGCCGGCCGCGCCGTCCGCTTCCGCTCCGCCCGCTCGTCGTCGTCCGACCGGTCGCCGACCTCGCCGGTTTCGACGCTGGTCAGCGTCCGCTCCGCCGTCCCTCGGGGCAGTGCCCCCGGGCGCCCTCGTCTCACCGGCGGCCTCCTGTGATGCGAATCGCTCCGCCCTCGGGGGTGCGGAGCCGATTGGTGCGGTCGTACTTCGGCGTGTGCGCTTGCGCTCTGCGGGCGCCGGTCCCCCGCGGCACCCCCACAACAAAGTTGACCAGCCCGCGGGCCGCCGCGGGGGCGTTTTCGCCAAGGTCTCCGTGGAAAGGCCGGTCCGCGCTCCGCTTGGGGGCGGTGTTCCTCCCCTCGCGGCGGCGGCCGGGCCTGTCGGGCGTCGTCAGTGGTGCAGCAGCACCAGATCGTCGCGGTGGACGACCTCCCGCTCGTAGGCGGGGCCCAGCTCGCGGGCGAGATCGCGGGTCGAACGTCCCATCAAACGGGGGATTTCCCTGGCGTCGAAATTGACGAGCCCGCGAGCCACCGCGCGGCCCTCGCCGTCGCGCAGCTCGACCGGGTCGCCGGCGGAGAACTCGCCCTCCACGGAGGCGATTCCGGCCGGCAGCAGCGAGGAGTGCCGCTCGACGACGGCCCGCACCGCCCCGTCGTCGAGGACGAGGGCACCGCGCGGTGTGGAGGCGTGCGCGAGCCACAGCAGCCGGTTGGCGGAGCGCCGGCCGGTGCGCAGGAAGTGGGTGCCGGTCTCGCCGCCGGCCAGCGCGTCCGCGGCGTGCACGGCGGAGGTCAGGACCACCGGGATGCCGGCCGCGGCCGCGATCCGGGCCGCCTCGACCTTGGTGACCATCCCGCCGGTGCCGACGCCGGCCTTGCCCGCGCTGCCGATGGAGATGCCCTCCAGGTCCTTGGGCCCGCGCACCTCCGCTATCCGCGAGGTACCGGGGGTGGACGGGTCGCCGTCGTAGAGGCCGTCCACGTCGGAGAGCAGGATCAGCAGGTCGGCGCGGACGAGGTGGGCGACCAGCGCGGCCAGCCGGTCGTTGTCGCCGAAGCGGATCTCGTCGGTGGCGACCGTGTCGTTCTCGTTGACGATCGGCACCGCGCCCATGGCCAGCAGCTGGTCCAGGGTCCGGTAGGCGTTGCGGTAGTGGGCCCGGCGGCTGGTGTCGTCCGAGGTCAGCAGGACCTGCCCGACGCGGCGGCCGTAGCGGGCGAAGGACGCCGTGTAGCGGGCGACCAGCAGGCCCTGGCCGACGCTGGCGGCGGCCTGCTGACGGGCCAGGTCGCGGGGCCGCCTCTCCAGGCCCAGCGGGGCCAGGCCGGCCGCGATGGCGCCGGAGGAGACCAGCACGATCTCCTTGTCCTGATGCTTGGCCAGGACGTCCACCAGCGCGTCCACACGGTCCGCGTCCAGTCCCCCGGCGGCCGTGGTCAGCGACGACGAGCCGACCTTCACCACGATCCGGCGGGCGTCCGCCACGCCTTCGCGCGGGCCACCGCCCCCCTTGACCGTGGCCTTCCGGGCCGCCCCTTCGTCCATGCTCGCGCCTGCCACCCTGCGTACCCCTGTGCTTGCTGATGCCGCCGCCGTACGGGTATTCCTGACCGGTGCCCGCGCGACGTCCCTACGGGCGCAATCTACGGCAGTACGGCCCGCGGGCGCGTCCCGATATCGCCTGGCGGACGTCCCGCGAGACGGCCGGCCGGAGTCCACCGCGGCTCCTGTGGGGGCGCACGGGGCCGCACGGCCCCCTGTGTGCCCCACCCCACAGTGTTTTTCCTAAGACGGACGCCGAGGCCAAGAGGTTGCGTTCGATTGATCCGCTTTCGCGGTGATGAGAGCCACAGCAGATTGTCACCAAGGCCAACGAGGTCATACGGTCGGGTGTCCATCGGTCCCGTTTCGCCGCTCCGGCGGCGTCGCAGCGCGGGACCCGGCCGCCCCCCTCGGCCTCCCCCCTGACCTCTTGCTGCCAGGAGCCCTCCCCCGTGCCTTCCGCCGGAATCGTTCCCCGCCGAGCCGTACAGCTCGCGGCCCTCTTCGTGATGATGGTCGCGTTCATCGCCCAGCTGGTCGGTGCGCTGCTGCCCATCGTCCCGCTGTTCATCGTCGCGTCCGTGGTCAACCTGGGTCTGGACCTGGTCCTCCAGCACAAGCAGCCCGGCCTGCTCGCCGTGCTGGGCCGGATCCGGTTCGACGTCACGGTGCGCCAGTTGCTGCGCGACATGCTGATACTGGTCGGCCTGCTGCACATCGACGGCATCAACCCCCTGGAGGAGCAGGCGCCGCTCACCATCACGCTGCTGCTCTTCTACGGCACCCACTTCGTGTGCCAAGCGGTCGCGGTGCTGGTCCGCAGGACCCGCAGCCTGCCGTTCGTGACCCGCAACATCGACGCGAGCGCGCTGCGCCTGTGCGACGCACCGCCGCGGATCCTCTCCCGCCAGACGGGCCGGCGGCTGCTGCGCTTCTCGGTGCCCACCACGATCGGCATGATGCTCACCGCCATCACCACGGACGCCTACTGGGGCGGCATCGGCCTGGCGGTCTCGCTGGCGCTGTCCGCCGGCGGCACGCTCTACCTGGGCACCTGGCTGCTGCCCAAGAAGCGGGTGGCCGGTGAGCGGCAGGCGCTGGAGTGGCTGGACAACTGGCTGGCCGAGTACCAGCCGACCGTCGGTATGTACTTCTCCGGCGGTTCCTCCTCCGCCTACCAGGCCAACATGTGGCTGAGCACGCTGGCCTCCCTGGACGGCAACCCGATCATCGTGCTCCGCGAGCGCTTCATGGTGCAGAAGATCGACGCCACGGACGTCCCGATCGTGTGCATCCCCAAGGTCGCCAACCTGATGCGCCTGGAGCACTCCACGCTCAAGATGCTGCTGCACCCGGCGAACTCCGGCAAGACCTCGCAGATCCTGCGCATCCCGTCCATCAAGCACGCCTTCACCAACCACGGCGAGAGCGACAAGCTCTCCTCCTGCAACCCGTACGCCAAGGCGTACGACGAGGTGTGGGTGGCGGGCCCGGCGGCCCGCGACCGCTACCAGCTCGCCGACATCGGCGTCGAGGACAAGGACGTCATCGAGGTCGGCCGCCCGCAGCTGGCGCCGATCCGGCCCTACGCGGGCGCCCCGGCCGGCCGGCTGACCACCGTGCTGTACGCCCCGACCTGGGAGGGCTGGGACGGCAACCCGGGCAACACCTCGGTGATCCTGGCCGGTGAGAACATCGTCCGCGAGCTGCTCGCCGACGACGGTGTGCGGCTGCTGTACAAGCCGCACCCGATGACCGGTTCGGTGGACCCGCGCGCGGGCGCCGCCAACGTCCGGATCCAGGCGATGATCGAGGAGGCCAACGGCCGCCGCAGCGGCGCCCGGCCCGGCCCCGAGGCCGCCGCCGAGCTGGCCCGCCGCACCGAGGAGCTGAACGCGCTCACCACCTCGGCGTTCCGCAAGAGCGCGGACGAGCTGGAGCGGATGCGGCTGCAGGGCACCCCCGAGGAGGGCCGCGCGGCCGCCGTGGAGGCCGCGGGCGCCGCCTGGGTGGAGGCGTACTGGAACTCCTTCCCCGAGTGGGAGCACCGCATCATCACCACCGCCCGCCCCGGCATCTTCGACTGCTTCAACCAGGCGGACGTGCTGATCAGCGATGTCTCCAGCGTCGTCTCCGACTACCTGACCAGCGAGAAGCCGTACGCGGTCGCCAACACCTCGGGCATGAGCGAGGCCGACTTCCGGGCGAACTTCCCGACCGTCCGGGCGGCCACGATCCTCACCCCCGAGGCGGACGAGGTGCAGGCCCTGCTCGCCGCGGTCCGCAACCCGGAGCTGGACACCCTCGCCGCGGAGCGCGCCGAGCTCAAGGAGCATCTGCTGGGCCCGTCGGACCCGCCGTCCTCGGTCCGCTTCAACCAGGCCGCGCAGGCGCTGTGCGCGAAGGCCGACGAGCGCCGCATCCGGATGGAGAGCCGGCTGTCCGGAATCCCCGGGCAGCGCTCGCAGGAGGACGTGGACGCCTCCGAGACGGCCGAACGCGAGACCAGTGGCGCCTCGGACGCCGCCGCGGCCGTCTAGCCCTCAGCGGGCCGCCTGCGGCCTCGGGCGACGGTCCTGAACAAAGAGTCGGGCCCCGGGAGGAGATCCTCCCGGGGCCCGACTCTTTGCCGTCCAGGCGCGCGGCCTAGAAGGGCCGGAAGCCCTCGTACTCCTCGGTGGCCTCGTCCCGCTCCGCGTCGCGGTCGCGGCGGCGGGTCGCGGCCGGGCGCGGCGCGTCGAAGCGGTGGTCCTCGCCGCGGCGGCCCAGCATCTCCGCGCCGGCGGCCATGGTCGGCTCCCAGTCGAAGACGACGGCGTTGTCCTCGGGGCCGATCGCCACGCCGTCCATGGCCTTGGCGCCCGCCTTGAGCAGCGCGGCCTCGACGCCGAGGCGGTTGAGCCGGTCGGCCAGATAGCCGACCGCCTCGTCGTTGTTGAAGTCGGTCTGGCGCACCCAGCGCTCGGGCTTCTCGCCGCGCACGCGGAAGAAGCCCTCGCCCTCCTGCGTGATCGTGAAGCCCGCGTCGTCCACGGCCTTCGGCCGGATGACGATACGGGTGGCCTCCTGCACCGGCTTGGCGGCGCGGGCCTTGGCGACGATGCCGGCGAGGGCGTAGGACAGTTCCTTGAGGCCCTGGTGGGCGACGGCCGAGACCTCGAAGACGCGGTAGCCGCGCTCCTCCAGGTCGGGCCGGATCATGTCGGCCAGGTCCTTGCCGTCGGGGATGTCCACCTTGTTGAGGACGACCACCCGCGGCCGGTTCTCCAGACCGCCGTACTGGGCCAGCTCCTCCTCGATGACGTCGAGGTCGGAGAGCGGGTCGCGGTGCGACTCCAGGGTCGCGGTGTCCAGGACGTGCACCAGCACCTCGCAGCGCTCGACATGGCGCAGGAACTCCAGGCCCAGGCCCTTGCCCTGGCTGGCGCCCGGGATCAGGCCCGGGACGTCCGCGATCGTGTAGACCGTCGAGCCGGCCGTCACCACGCCGAGGTTGGGCACCAGGGTGGTGAAGGGGTAGTCGGCGATCTTCGGCTTGGCGGCGGAGAGCACCGAGATCAGCGACGACTTGCCCGCGCTCGGGTAGCCGACCAGCGCGACGTCGGCGACGGTCTTCAGCTCCAGCACGATGTCGCGGGCCTCGCCCGGCTCGCCCAGCAGCGCGAAGCCGGGGGCCTTGCGGCGGGCGGAGGCGAGCGCGGCGTTGCCCAGGCCGCCGCGGCCGCCCTGGCCCGCGACGAAGGTGGTGCCCTGGCCGACCAGGTCGGCGAGGACCTCGCCGTTCTTGTCGAGCACGACCGTGCCGTCCGGCACCGGCAGGACCAGGTCCTGGCCGTTCTTGCCCTCGCGGTTGTCGCCCGCGCCGGGCTGGCCGTTGGTGGCCTTGCGGTGCGGGTGGTGGTGGTAGTCGAGGAGGGTCGTGACGTCCTGGTCGACGACCAGGATCACATCGCCGCCACGGCCGCCGTTGCCGCCGTCCGGGCCGCCGAGCGGCTTGAACTTCTCCCGGTGTACGGAGGCGCAGCCGTGGCCTCCGTTACCCGCGGCGACGTGCAGCTCGACGCGGTCCACGAAGGTGGTCATGGGTGGGTGCCTCCAGATAACTGCGGGAAAAGCGGGATAGCTGTCGCGGTACTCCGCGGATGTCTCTGTGGTAACACGCCAAGGGCGGACCGGCCTTCCCGCTCCTGCGGGAAAAGGCGGTCCGCCCTCGGAGTGATGCTCTGACGTGCGCTGACGTCCGGGCCGAGATTACTCGGCGACCGGGACGATGTTCACGACCTTGCGGCCGCGGTGGGTGCCGAACTGCACCGCACCGGACTGCAGGGCGAACAGCGTGTCGTCGCCACCGCGGCCGACGCCCGCGCCCGGGTGGAAGTGGGTGCCACGCTGGCGGACCAGGATCTCACCGGCGAGGACGGCCTGACCGCCGAAGCGCTTCACGCCGAGCCGCTGAGCATTGGAATCGCGACCGTTCCGAGTGGACGATGCGCCCTTCTTGTGTGCCATGTCTCCTCAGTCCCTTACTTCGCCGGAGCGTCGATGCCGGTGATCTTCAGCGCCGTGTGGAGCTGGCGGTGGCCGATCCGCTTCTTGTAACCGGTCTTGTTCTTGTACTTCTGGATCCGGATCTTGTTGCCCTTGTGGTGGTCCACGACCTCGCCCTGGACCTTCACGCCGGCCAGGACCCACGGGTCGCTGGTGACCGAGTCACCGTCGACGACCAGCAGCGTGGAGAGCTCGACGGTGTCGCCGACCTTGCTGGTGGAAATGCGGTCAACCTCGATGACGTCGCCAACAGCAACCTTCTGCTGGCGTCCGCCGGTGCGCACGATCGCGTACACGCGGAACTCTCTTTCGCTAGGAACGGATCCTCTGATGCCAGCCGCTCACACGGGCTCGGGACGGCCCGTGGAATCCGAGTGGACGAGCGGCCTCCCTCGGCGGACCGAGAGGTGTTTGCTCAGGGGTTTGGTGTCACAGACACCGACGGTCAAGATTACGGGGCCTTGACCAGAGGGTCAAACCGGCCCCGGGCCGCTGACGACCCGGGGCGCGGTCCGGCTTGCTCAGCCCTCCGCTTACGCCACGGAGGACTGCTCGGCGGCCGCGGTCTTCTTGGCCGCCGCCTTCTTCGTCGTCGCCTTCTTGGTGGCGGTCTTCTTGGCCGTGGCCTTCTTGGCGGTGGTGGTCTTCTTCGCCGTCGCCTTCTTGGCCGTGGTCTTCTTCGCCGCGGTCTTCTTGGCGGTGGTGGTCTTCTTCGCCGCCGCCTTCTTCGCGGTCTTCTTGGCCGCGGGCGCCGCCTCCGGCTCGGCCTCGGCGGGCTCCGCTGCCACGGCCGGCTCCTCGGCGGCCGGCGCCGTGATCACGACGGTCGCCGCGGAGTCGCCGGACACCTCCGGCGAGCCCGCCGGGGCGGTCACCTTACGGGTCACCCGACGGCGCGGACGGGCCGGCGCGGGCTCCGCGGCCGGTGCCTCGGCGACCGGCTCCGCAGCCGCCTCGGGCTCCGTCACCGGCTCCGCCACCGGCTCGGCCGGCAGCACGATCGCGGCGGCCTCCTCGGCGGCCTTGGGGGCGCCCGCCGGAGCGGACACCTTCCGGCTCACCCGGCGGCGGCCACGGCCGCGTCCGGCGGCCGCCTCGGCCTCGGCCGGGCTGCTGAACCACTCCTCGGCGTCGGCCACCGCGGGCTGCAGCTCGGCCTCCGTCACGGCGGCGGGCTCCAGCTCCGGGGCGCCGCCGTCCGGCGTCGGCTCGGCCGCCTCGACCTCGTGGACATGCGGCTCGACCTGCGCGGCCTTGCCCTTCTTCTTGCGCTTGCCGCCACCGCCGGCCGTCGTCGGCTGGTCCATGTGGACGATCACGCCGCGGCCGTTGCAGTGCACACACGACTCGGAGAAGGACTCCAGCAGGCCCTGGCCGACCCGCTTGCGGGTCATCTGCACCAGACCCAGCGAGGTGACCTCGGCCACCTGGTGCTTCGTCCGGTCCCGGCCCAGGCACTCCAGCAGGCGCCGCAGCACCAGGTCCCGGTTGGACTCCAGCACCATGTCGATGAAGTCGATCACGATGATGCCGCCGAGGTCGCGCAGCCGCAGCTGGCGCACGATCTCCTCGGCCGCCTCCAGGTTGTTCCTGGTGACCGTCTCCTCCAGGTTGCCGCCCTGGCCGGTGAACTTGCCGGTGTTGACGTCGACCACGACCATCGCCTCGGTCCGGTCGATCACCAGCGAACCGCCGCTGGGCAGCCAGACCTTGCGGTCCAGCGCCTTCATCAGCTGCTCGTCGATGCGGTACGTCGCGAAGACGTCGACGTCCGAGGTCCACTTCTGCAGCCGGTCGACGAGGTCGGGGGCGACGTGCGAGACATAGCCGTGGATGGTCTGCCAGGCGTCGTCACCGCTGACGATGACCTTGGAGAAGTCCTCGTTGAAGATGTCGCGGACGACCCGGACGGTCATGTCCGGCTCGCCGTAGAGCAGCGAGGGGGAGCTGGTCGAGGAGGTCTTGGCCTTCTTCTGGATCTCCTCCCACTGCGCCTGCAGCCGCTGGACGTCGCGCGCCAGCTCGTCCTCGCTCGCGCCCTCGGCGGCCGTACGGACGATGACGCCCGCGTCCTCGGGGACGATCTTCTTGAGGATCTGCTTCAGACGCGCCCGCTCGGTGTCGGGGAGCTTGCGGCTGATGCCGGTCATCGAGCCCTCGGGCACGTAGACCAGGTAGCGGCCGGGCAGCGAGACCTGGCTGGTCAGCCGCGCGCCCTTGTGGCCGATCGGGTCCTTGGTGACCTGCACCAGCACCGACTGGCCGGACTTCAGCGCGGACTCGATCCGGCGGGGGCCGTTGGCCATGCCCAGCGCCTCGAAGTTGACCTCGCCGGCGTACAGCACGGCGTTGCGGCCCTTGCCGATGTCGACGAAGGCGGCCTCCATCGACGGCAGCACGTTCTGCACCTTGCCGAGGTAGACGTTGCCGACGTACGAGGTCGCCTGCTCCTTGTTGACGAAGTGCTCCACGAGCACGTTGTCCTCAAGGACGCCGATCTGGGTGCGCTCGCCGCTCTGGCGGACGACCATCACCCGCTCGACGGCCTCGCGGCGGGCGAGGAACTCCGCCTCGGTGATGATCGGCACCCGGCGGCGGCCCTGCTCGCGGCCCTCGCGGCGGCGCTGCTTCTTGGCCTCCAGGCGCGTCGACCCCTTGATCGACTGCACCTCGTCGGCGCCGGTGCCCTCCTCCTTCTTGCGGGGCTCGCGGACCTTGACGACCGTGCGCTCCGGGTCGTCGGCGTGGCCGGCCTCGGCCTCGGCGGCGTCACCGCTGCGACGGCGGCGACGGCGGCGGCGACGGCTGCTGCTGGAGCCGCCGGCCGACTGCTCCTCGGCCTCCTCCTCCGGAAGCTCGGCGTGCTCCTCGGCCTCCTCGGCCTCGGTCTCGGCTTCGGCGCCCTCGGCGGGCTGCTCCTCGGCGCCCTCGGCGGTCTCACCACGGCGGCGGCGACGGCCACCGCGGCGGCGACGGCGCGAGGGACGCTCGGCCGACTCGTCCTCGTCGTGGGCGAACTCGCCCGGCTCGGTCTCCGGCTCGGCCTCTTCCTCGGCCTCCGGCTCCTCGGCCGGGGCGACGGCGACCTGCTCGGGCTCGGCCGGGGCGCCACGGCGGCGGCGCCGGCGCGCGCCGGCGGCGGGCTGCTCCTCCGGCACCTCCTCGGCGACGGGCTCCTCCTGGCGGGCCGCGGCATGGGCGACGGCCGCGCTCTCCGGGGTCTGGAACATCGGCTCGGCGAAGACCGGTGCCTGGAAGACGGCCGTCGGCGGCCGCTGCGCCCGGCGGCGGCCGCGCACCGGCCCCTCCTGGACAGGCTCCTCCTCCGCACGGGGCGCCTCGGCGGCCGGCTCGGCGGCGCGGCGGCGGGTACGGCGGCGGGGGGCCTCGGCGGGCTCGGCGACGGGGGCCGGGGCCTCGGCCACCGGTGCCTCCTCGGCCTCGGCTTCCTCGGTCACCTGGGGCGCGCCGGCGGGCGCGGTGGCCTTACGGGTGGCACGGCGGCGCGTACGGGCCGGCTTGGTCTCCTCGGCGGCAACCGCCGGGGCCTCCTCCTCGGCAACCGGGGCAGCAGGCGCGGGCGCCTCGGCCACCACCGGCTCCACGGCGGCCTCGACCTGCGGCGCACCGGCGGGCGCGGTGGCCTTACGGGTGGCACGGCGGCGCGTACGGCGCGGTGCGGCGTCCTCGGTCTGCGGGGCCTCGGCGGGCGCCTCGGCGGCCGCGGGCTCCTCTACGGGGGCCGGGGTCTCGGTCTCCTCGGCGGCGGCCGGCTGCGGGGCCCCGGCCGGGGCGGTGGCCTTGCGGGTCGCGCGGCGGCGCGTACGGGCCGGCTTGGCCGCGTCGCCGGTGGTGACCGCGGTCGCGGCGGGCTCCTCGGCGGGAGCCGGATCGGCGGCCGCGGCGGCGGTCTCGGTGCTCAGCACCGCGCTCTCGGCGGCGCCGCCGGACGTCGGCGGACCGGCCGGCCGGGAGGCCGCACGGCGCCTGCGGCGCGGCGGCAGCGTGTCGCTGGGTGAGTGGTTGTCCTCGACTCCACGGTCCTGGGACGGCGTGGATTCGGTGGGCTCAATGGGCTCGAGCATGCGGGCGGTTCTCCCGTCACGCTCCCGGGCGCCGCGCCTGATTCCGGTAGCGGTCCGCGTAATGAGCGCGGTCCCGCAGTCCGGGGCGTGGGCGCCGCACGGGAGCTGTCGTCTCGCTCGCCGGGCCCCGTAGGCAGGGACCGGCGAAAGTCTCCTGGTCAGTGCGTCTGCCGGACCGGGGTGGCTCCCTGGCTGATCGGCGACGCGACGACGGCGGTCCTACGCAGTACCTTCCCCGGCTCCCGGGGAGGCCCCACTCGGCGCCTTCGCGGCACTCTGCGCGGCGGCCGTGTCAGGGGCGGCCGTGGCAGCGTCGCGGTCGGGCGCTAGCGGGTCAGTCACCGCGCCGGCCTCCTCATCGAGCAGCCCCTGCGCCAGCCTGGTCACCGCAGCGGGGACCGGCGGCGCCAGGTCGGCCGTAGCTCGGAGGCCGGACAGGACGTCGTCGGGTCGAACGGCGGGTGTCACATGCCGAACAACCAGCCGCAGTATCGCACAGGCATTGCCGTCGGGCCTATCGCCCTCGTGACCGGTCGCTTCCAGCCGTGCCACCGCGGCCCGTGCGTCGAACGTCCGCATGCCGTTCTTCGTGCGGCGCTCGACGAGCACCTCGTCGGCGGCGAGGAACGCCTCGGCGGCGCGCCGGGCCTCCTCGACCTCGACCCCGTCGAGCCGGATCTCCCACACCGAGGCCTGGAGCCGGTCGGCCAGGCCGCTGGTGTGCGCCTCGACCGAGTCGATCACGTCGAGGCCGGTCGGCAGCGACTCGTCGAGCAGTTCGCGGAGCTGATGCGGATCGCGCCGCTCGGCGAGCTGGATCTCCAGATACTCGGCCTCGCTGCCCGTGCCGGTGGGGGCGGCGTTGGCGTACGACACCTTGGGGTGCGGGGTGAAGCCCGCCGAGTAGGCCATCGGGACCTCGGCGCGGCGCAGCGCCCGCTCGAAAGCGCGCTGGAAGTCGCGGTGGCTGGTGAACCGGAGGCGGCCGCGCTTGGTGTAGCGCAGTCGGATGCGCTGCACCGCCGGTGCGGGCGGCGGGCCTTCGGGCTGTCGCTTGCCCAGTGTCGCTCAGTCCTTCGTGAGTGCGGTCGTACTGCTACCAAGAGTACGTGTCCCGGGCGCTCCTGGTTCCCGGAGGGGCGGCACGGCCTCGGCCCGCCGCGGCTGCGCGGACCCGCCGAACAGGGCCCGCCTGATCTCCTTGCGGGTCTGCCGCACGGACTCCCGGGCGGCGCCGATCGCCTGGCGGGTGGCCCGCCCGGCGTCGCGCAGGGCCCGCCGGACCGGTCGCCAGACGCCGTCGCGGATGCCGTGCCCGAGCGGCGTCAGCACCGTGCGGTAGGTCCAGCGGAACGGTTCGACGAAGATCCAGCGCAGCAGCCGGCCGAGGAACCGGCCGACGGCGCGGGAGACGAATCCGGCGGCCCGCCAGCAGTGCCCGAGCCCGTCGCCGATCTCCCGGCAGACCACGGTCACCGCGGCCGCCAGCGCCCGGCCGACCGGCTGCAGCACATACCGCCAAAGGGCGACGGCGGGCACCACCAGGATCCATCGAACGAGCGCGGCGAGGGCCGTACCGATGCCCCGGACCAGCCAGGCGATCCCGTGCCCGACGGGGGTGAGGACGTACGCGTGGAGCCACTGGGCGGGCACCACGACCAGGTACCGCACCAGCCACGCCACCGCCGCCGCGATCCCCCGCCCCACCGGCGCCACCGCATACCGCCACAACGCCGCCCACGGCCAGACGAACAACGCCTTGCCCAGCCAGCGCGATCCCGCGCCCAACGCCCGCACCAGCCAGGCGATTCCCTGCCCGACGGGGGTGAGGACGTAGGTGTGCAGCCACTGGGCGGGCACCACGAGCAGATACCGCACCAGCCACGCCACCGCCGCCGCGATGCCCCGCCCCACCGGCGCCAGCACGGACGTGTACAGCCACTGGACCGGCACCACGAGCAGATACCGCACCAGCCACGCCACCGCGGCCGTGGTGCCCAGCCCCAGGGGCGCGATCACGCACCGCCACAGCCAGGCCAGCGGGGCGGCGATGAGGGTGCGTCCCGTCCAGGCCAGCGGGGTGATGACGAGGGTGCACCACAGCCATGCCAGGCCGCGGCCGCAAGGGCGCAGCAGCGCGCGGTCGACGGCCTTGGCGCAGACGACCAGGGCGTCCCACACCAGTCGCACCGGCACCACGAGCACCAGCATCACGATCCGCACCGGGATGCGCACCACCGTGGTCAGGCACCCCTCCCCCGGCTCGTACCGGTCGGGCGCGCGCCGGTCCTTGTCCAGCGACACGGCGTCGAGATCGTCGCGCCGTCCCCCGTCGATGGCCCCCATGCGGCCTTCCCCCTCGTTCGCTTCCCTGCGGTGCCGTTCCCACCCCGCATTGTCCGCGAACACGCAACGGCCCGGCCACCGCGGGTGCGGGGCCGGGCCGAAGGCGCTTGCGCGCGGCGCTACTTGACGACCGACAGGGGCAGCAGCTTCTTGCCCGTGGGACCGATCTGGATGGAGGTGTCCATCTGGGGGCAGACGCCGCAGTCGAAGCACGGGGTCCAGCGGCAGTCGTCGACCTCGGTCTCGTCCAGGGCGTCCTGCCAGTCCTCCCAGAGCCAGTCCTTGTCCAGACCGGAGTCCAGGTGGTCCCAGGGCAGGACCTCCTCGTACGTGCGCTCGCGGGTCGTGTACCAGGCGACGTCCACGCCGAACGCGGGCAGCGTCTCCTCCGCGGCCTTCATCCAGCGGTCGTAGGAGAAGTGCTCGCGCCAGCCGTCGAAGCGGCCGCCGCCCTCGTAGACGGCGCGGATGACCGCGCCGACGCGGCGGTCACCGCGCGAGAGCAGGCCCTCGACGATGCCGGGCTTGCCGTCGTGGTAGCGGAAGCCGATGGAGCGGCCGTACTTCTTGTCGCCGCGGATCTTGTCGCGGAGCTTTTCGAGACGGGCGTCCGTCTCCTCCGCCGACAGCTGCGGCGCCCACTGGAACGGCGTGTGCGGCTTGGGGACGAAGCCGCCGATGGAGACCGTGCAGCGGATGTCGTTCTGACCGGAGACCTTGCGGCCCTCGGCGATGACGTTCACGGCCATGTCGCCGATCTGGAGCACGTCCTCGTCGGTCTCGGTCGGCAGACCGCACATGAAGTACAGCTTCACCTGCCGCCAGCCGTTGCCGTAGGCGGTGGAGACGGTCCGGATCAGGTCCTCTTCCGAGACCATCTTGTTGATGACCTTGCGGATCCGCTCGCTGCCGCCCTCCGGCGCGAAGGTCAGACCCGAGCGACGGCCGTTGCGCGTCAGCTCGTTGGCAAGATCGATGTTGAAGGCGTCGACGCGGGTCGACGGCAGCGACAGACCGATCTTGTCTTCCTCGTACCGGTCGGCGAGCCCCTTCGCGATATCGCCGATCTCGGTGTGGTCCGCGGAGGACAGCGACAGCAGGCCGACCTCCTCGAATCCCGTGGCCTTCAGGCCCTTGTCCACCATCTCGCCGATGCCGGTGATGCTTCGCTCCCGTACGGGGCGCGTGATCATGCCGGCCTGGCAGAAGCGGCAGCCGCGGGTGCAGCCACGGAAGATCTCGACCGACATCCGCTCGTGGACGGTCTCGGCCAGGGGGACGAGGGGCTGCTTGGGGTAGGGCCACTCGTCCAGGTCCATGACGGTGTGCTTGGACACCCGCCACGGGACGCCGGAGCGGTTCGGCACGACACGGGAGATGCGGCCGTCGGCGAGGTACTCGACGTCGTAGAACTTGGGGACGTAGACGCTGCCGGTCTTCGCGAGGCGGAAGAGCAGCTCGTCGCGCCCGCCCGGGCGGCCCTCGGCCTTCCAGGCGCGGATGATCTCGGTGATCTCCAGCACGGCCTGCTCGCCGTCGCCGACCACCGCGCAGTCCAGGAAGTCCGCGATCGGCTCGGGGTTGAAGGCGGCGTGGCCGCCGGCGAGGATCAGCGGGTGGTCCTCCGTGCGGTCCTTGGCCTCCAGGGGGATGCCGGCCAGGTCCAGCGCGGTGAGCAGGTTGGTGTAGCCCAGCTCGGTGGAGAAGGAGACGCCGAGCACGTCGAAGGCGCTCACCGGGCGGTGGGCATCGACGGTGAACTGCGGGACGTCGTGCTCGCGCATCAGCGCTTCGAGGTCCGGCCAGACGCTGTACGTGCGCTCGGCCAGCACGCCCTCCCGCTCGTTGAGGACCTCGTAGAGGATCATGACGCCCTGGTTGGGCAGGCCGACCTCGTACGCGTCCGGGTACATGAGCGACCAGCGGACGTCACAGGAGTCCCAGTCCTTGACGGTGGAGTTCAGCTCGCCGCCGACGTACTGGATGGGCTTCTGCACGTGCGGGAGGAGGGCCTCCAGGCGCGGGAAGACCGACTCGACAGGCATCGTGGTGATCTTTCATCAGCGGGCAGGGGTGACCCTCAAGCCTAACGTGCTCGGCGGCCAACCCTTGACGCGTCGCTTCCCGCAGGTCAGACCGCCCCGTACGCACCCCGTGAGGGCGGCGTCACGGCCGGAGCGCGGCCCGGTGCCTGGGCCGCGAGACCTTCGCCCACACCGCCGGCAGCTCCCGCTCCCGGTCCGCGGCCAGGGCCTCCTCGCGGCCGTGGAGCAGGCCGAAGGTGAAGCCGCCCTCGCCGGCGCGCTGCGCCTGGGTCGCCAGCTCGCGCAGCGCACCGCGGGCCACCACGCTGTCCTGGTGGTCGCCCAGGAGCTGCTGCAGGCGCTTGGTGCGCTTGGCGAACTTCTTCGCCGGGCGGCCGAGCGCCGGGCGGGCCGCCTCGGCCGCGTAACGGGTCCGCTTCGCCGCCTTGCGGGCACCGTGCAGCGCCTCGTCCCGCTCCTGCCCGGCGGGAGCGGCCAGCGCGGCCTCCATCCGGCGCGACAGCCGCCGGTAGTCCTTCAGCACGGCCCGGGCCACCACTTCGGGCGCGGGGTCGGCACCGGCCCGGAGCAGGGGCGGCGCCTCCAGGAGGGCGTCGAGGGTCTTCAGGAGCGCGAGGTAGCGGCCCCCGTCCAATACGGCGAGCAGCTGCTTGCGGGAGCCGGCCCGGCGCCGCTGCGACCAGATGCGCAGCCGGGCCGCGACCGGGCCGAGCCGCAGCGTGCGGGGCACCTCGGCCAGCGCGCCGTACAGCCGCTCGGTCAGCACCTCGCGGTCCCGGTCCACGCCCAACTCCGCGGCCAGCCACTTGAGTTCGACGCCGATCGGCTGCGTGACGGCGCGGTCGAGGACCTTGGTGTACGAGCGGAAGGCGCTGCGCAGCCGGCGGGTGGCGACCCGCATCTGGTGCACCGCGTCGGGCAGGTCGCGCCGTACCGCCGGATCGAGCTCGACCATCGCCCGCACCTGCGCGCGGACATAGCGCAGCACGACGTCCCCGGCGGTGCCGCCCTGCTCGGCCTTCTTGCCCTTCCCGCCCCTCTTGCCCCTCCCGCCCCTCTTGCCCTTCCCGCCCTTCTCGGCCTTCCCGCCGGAGCCCTTGGCGCCGTTCTTCGAGGGCCGGGCGGGCCGCGGCCCCGTCTCGGCCAGCGCCCTGGCCAGCTTCGACGCCGACGAGGCGGGGCGCACACCGGCCGCGGCCAGCGCCCGGCCGATCTCGTCCAGCAGCCCGGCGTCCTCGCCACCGCCCCCGGTCAGCTCCACCTCGATCTCCCGCCAGCGCGCCTCCGCGGGCTCCTGGCCCGCCGCCGCGGCCTCGTCCGCCCGGTGCGCCCGCACCTCGTCCTGGGCCACCTCGGCGAGCGGCGCGCCCGCGGCGTCGTGCAGCACCAGGACCGTGCGCCGGGTCCGCAGCCGTACGACGGGGACCAGCTCGCGCTCCAGCACCCGCGACCGTACGAGCGCGGTCAGCTCCGCGGGCGGTGCGTCGGACAGCGGCGCCCGCACCTCGTCCCGCACCCCTGGCGCGACCGGCAGCTTCAGATGCCAGCCCGCGTCCCGGCCGCCGGTGCGCCGCCGCAGGGTGATGCCGTCCGCGGCCAGGCGCTGGTCGGCGGTGTCGTAGTAGAGGGCGTCCAGGGCCTCGGTGCCCTGTTCCGCCACGCCCGCGACCTGGTCGACGCCGGTCAGGTCGGGCAGCTGGATGTCGTCGTCGGCCTCGTACTTCCGCTCGATCTCCCGCACGGTGTCCGCCATGCATCGAATCTAGTCACCGGCCCCATCGAGGACCACCCACCGTGCCCGGGGCCCGCCGCCGGGATGTCAAGGATCCGCAAATGCGGGTGGCACACGCCGCGGGCAGTGACTTACGGTGTGTCACGGAATTCCCACACAGCGTGGCAATCGGCGCTCACTCGGCCCTCCGGGGAGGGAGACACCCGTGCACCCCCACACCGCAGCCGCCGCCCGGACACCCATCCGCGTCGCGGCGGGCGCCCGCCCGTTCCTGCTGGCGGCGCCGAGCAGACCCACCGCCCCGGGGCTCGCCCGCGGCTTCGTCCGGGCGGTGCTGCGCAGCACCCCGCTCGCGCCGCTGCTCGACACCGCCGTACTCCTCACCTCGGAGGCGGTCACCAGCTCCCACCTGCGCACACCCCGGTCGGCGGAGATCCTGGTGCGGGTGCTGGCGGCCGAGCACGGGCTACGGATCAGCGTCCACGACGAGGCACCGCTCCGGCTTCCGGCGCAGGCCATCGCGCCGGAAGCCGCCGCGCCGGCGGTGGCCGGTGAGCCGCAGGCCGATCTCGGTCTGCTGCTCACCGGCCACCTCGCCGACGACTGGGGCACCACGCCGTATGCGGGGGTGCCGCGGTCCACCTCCCTGTGGTTCGAGCTCTACGGGCGGCGATGACGCAGCGTCACCGGGACGCCGACAGGGGCCGCCCGACCCGGATCGACTGCAGCAGCCCTATGGCGATCCAGACCGCGAACATCGAAGTGCCGCCGTAGGAGACGAACGGCAGCGGCAGCCCCGTCACGGGCATGATGCCGAGCGTCATGCCGATGTTCTCGAAGGACTGGAAGGCGAACCACGCGATGATGCCGGCGGCCACGACCGTGCCGTAGAGCTCGGTGGACTCGCGGGCGATCCGGCAGGCGCGCCACATGACGATGCCCAGCAGCAGGATGATCAGGCCCGCGCCCAGGAAGCCCAGCTCCTCGCCGGCGACGGTGAAGATGAAGTCCGTCTGCTGCTCGGGGACGAACTGGCCGGTGGTCTGGCTGCCGTGGAAGAGGCCGGAGCCGGTCAGCCCGCCGCCGCCGATCGCGATCCGGGCCTGGTTGGTGTTGTAGCCGACGCCGGCCGGGTCCAGGCTCGGGTTGGCGAACGCGGCGAACCGGGCGATCTGGTAGGCGTCGAGCAGACCGAGCTGCCAGATGGCGACACAGCCGACGACGCCCGTGCCCACCAGCCCCAGGATCCAGCGGTTGGAGGCGCCGGAGGCGAGCAGCACGCCGAGGATGACGGCGCCGAGCACCATGACCGAGCCGAGGTCGGGCATCAGCATGATGACGACGACGGGGACGGCGGCCATGAGCAGGGCCTGGACGACGGTCCGGTGGTCGGGGTGCGGGCGGTCGCCGGCGTCGACCCGGGACGCCAGGATCATCGCCATACCGAGCGAGATGGTGATCTTGGCGAACTCGGCGGGCTGGAGCGAGAAGCCGCCGGGGATCGCCAGCCAGGAACGCGAGCCGTTGATGGTGGCGCCCAGCGGGGTCAGCACCAGCAGCGCCAGGACGACCGACAGGGCGTAGAGCACCGGGACCGCGCCGCGCAGGGTGCGATGGCCCAGCCAGATCGTGCCGGCGGCCAGCGCCAGGCCGATGCCCAGGTTGAGCAGGTGGTGCAGGAAGAAGTAGTACTCGTCGCCCTTGTTGAGCTCGGTGCGGTTGCGGGTGGCGGAGTAGACCAGCAGCGAGCCGATGAGCGACAGCGCCAGACAGGACAGCAGCAGTATCCAGTCCAGCTTGCGCAGCACCGAGTCGCGCGCCGTCAGCTTGCCCCAGGTGCCGAGCTCGGGGGTGTAGCGCCGGATGGAGAACGCCCGGGAGGTGTGGCTGGTCGTCACTGTGGGCTCCCCGAGGGTGACGGCGACGGCAGGACGTACGGCTTGATCGGCGGGGCCTCGATCGTGCCATCGCTCTCGATCTTGGGCAGCGAGCCCTGCGGCTTCGGCAGCAGGGCGGCCTTGGAGTTGATGCCGCCCTTCTCGTCGACCCCGTACAGGGCGTTGTAGATGTTGCGCACGGCCGGGCCGGAGGCGCCGGAACCCGTACCGCCCTGGGAGATCGTCATCACGATCGCGTAGTCCTTGGTGTACGTCGCGAACCACGAGGTCGTCTGCTTGCCGTAGACCTCGGCCGTACCGGTCTTGGCGTGCATCGGGATCTTGTCCTGCGGCCAGCCGCCGAACCGCCAGGCGGCGGTACCGCGGGTGGCGACGCCGGCGAGGGCGCCGTCCATCTGCGCCAGCGTCTTGCGGGTCACCGGCAGCGTGCCGTGCGACCGGGGGCGGACCCGCTGGATGTGCTTGCCGTCGGGGCTGATGATGGCCTTGCCGACGGTCGGGTCGTGCAGCGTGCCGCCGTTGCTGATCGCCGCGTAGATGGTCGCCATCTGGATCGGGGTGACCAGGGTGTCGCCCTGTCCGATGGCGTAGTTGATCGAGTCGTAGGCGTGCAGCTTCATGCCTTCGAGGCAGCCCTCACGGGCGAGCTTGGTGCCGAAGTCCTTCTTCTTCGGCCATGCCTTGGCCTGCTCGCACCAACCGGCCTTGTTGGCCATCCAGAAGTCGTGCTTCCACTTGCGGTCGGGGACCCGGCCGGTGACCTCGTTGGGGAGGTCGATGCCGGTCTCCTTGCCGAGGCCGAACTGGTGGGCGGTCTTGTAGAACCAGTTCTTGGCGTCCTTCTTCGGCTTGTCCCCGCCGTCCTTCTTCCACTCGTCGTGCGAGAGCTTGTAGAAGACGGTGTCGCAGGAGACCTCCAGGGCCCGGCCGAGGCTGATGTCGCCGTGGCTCTGCGACTCGAAGTTCTTGAAGACCTGGCCGCCGATGCTGTACGAGCTGGTGCAGGGGTAGTGGCCGTTGAAGTCGTAGCCGGCGTTGACCGAGGCCGCGGTCGAGATGACCTTGAAGATCGAGCCGGGCGCGGCCTGGCCCTGGATGGCGCGGTTGAGCAGCGGGTAGTTGGACTTCTTGCCGGTCAGGCGGGCGTAGTCCTTGCCGGAGATCCCGCCGACCCAGGCGTTGGGGTCGTAGGTGGGGTTGGAGGCCATCGCCACCACCCGGCCGGTCTTGGCCTCCATCACGACCACGGCGCCCGAGTCGGCCTTGTAGTTGGTGCCGGTGTTGCGGTCCACCTGCTGGCGGGCGTCCTTCATGGCCTGGTCCAGCTGCTTCTCCGCTATGGCCTGCACACGGGCGTCGATGCTGGTGACGACGCTCGAACCGGCCTGGCCCTTGTCGCTCTTGGCCTGGCCGATGACCCGGCCGAGGTTGTCGACCTCGTAGCGGGTGACGGCGGCCTTGCCGCGCAGGTAGTCGTCGTACTGCCGCTCCAGGCCGGAACGGCCGATCTGGTCCGAGCGCAGGAACGGCGAGCTGGTGTTCTTGGCCTTGTTGATCTCCTCGTCGGTCACCGGGGAGAGGTAGCCGAGGACCTGGGCGGTGTTGGCGTCGCCGGGGGCGGCGTAGCGGCGGACCGCGGTGGGCTCGGCGATGATGCCGGGGAACTCCTCGGAGCGCTCACGGATCTGCAGGGCCTGCTGGGTGGTGGCCTCGTCGGTGATCGGGATCGGCTGGTACGGCGAGCCGTTCCAGCAGGGCTGCGGCGTCTTGGAGTCGCACAGCCGGACCTTGTTGCGGATCTCCTGCTCGGTCATGCCGAGCACCTTGGCGAGCCGGCCGAGCACGGCCTTGCCGTCGTCCTTCATCTTCAGCAGGTCGGTACGGCTGGCGGAGACGACCAGACGGGTCTGGTTGTCGGCCAGCGGCACCCCGCGGGCGTCGAGGATGGAGCCGCGGGTGGCGGGATCGACGACCTGCTGGACGTGGTTGCTGCGGGCCTCGTTGGCGTACTCCTCGCCGTTGCGGATCTGCAGGTACCACAGCCGGCCGCCGAGGGTCAGCAGCAGGGAGAAGACCAGGATCTGGAGGGCGATGAGCCGGACCGTGATACGGGAGGTCCGGCTCTCTGGAAGGTTTGTCACAGACGCTTGACCCCCTTGATGCGGCCCACCTTGTCGCGGGCCGACTTGCCGAGCAGTCCGCCGCGCTGGCTGCCGATGCGTGCCCCCGTGCGCACGGACTTGATGGACTTCATGGCGCCGCGGCTGGCCTTGAGCCCGGTGCCGGTGGTGAGCCAGCCGTATCCGGAGTCGCGGCCGCCCGCCGTGCCGTTCGGGCTGCCGGAGCCGTCGCCGACCAGCGGTTCGGGCTCCGTCCTGCGGGCCAGCGCCATCACCAGCGGCACGATGAAGGGCGCCAGCAGCAGGTCGTAGAGCGTGGCACTGAGCAGCAGTCCGAGGATGCCGACGTGCCGGGCGGCGGTGTCGCCGACGAGCGAGCCGACGGCGGCGTACATCAGCGTCGAGCCGATGGCGGCGCCGATCACGACCACCAGCGGCAGCGTCGCCGAGCGGTGCTGGCCGTTGTCCGGTCTGGTCAGCCCCGCGACATAGCCGATGATGCAGAGCACCAGCGCATAGCGGCCGATGGCGTGGTCGGAGGGCGGGGCGAGGTCGGCCAGCAGTCCGGCGAAGAAGCCGACGAGCGAGCCGCCGACATGGCCGTAGACCAGCGCGAGCCCGAGGACGACGAGCAGCATCAGGTCCGGTACGGCCCCCGGCAGTTGGAGCCGGGCGAGGATGGTGACCTGGATGACGAGGGCGACGACCACCAGCGGGGCCGAGAGCAGGATCCGGTTGAGGCGCATCGGTTCAGCTCCTGGGAGAGGCGCTCGCGGAGGGGGTGGCCGTGACGGTGACCGTCGGGGCCGGCTTGGGCTTCGCAGGCCGAGGCGGCAGAACGGTGTCGCGCGGGTCCTGGCGGGGCGGCTGGACGACGATGCCGACGATGTCGAGCTGGGAGAAGGAGACGAACGGCCGGACCTGGAGGGTGCGGGTCAGATCGCCGTTGGACGGCTCGACCTTGACGACCCGGCCCACGGGCACACCGGGCACGAACGGCTTGTCCCGGCTGGAGCCGAAGGTGACCAGCCGGTCGCCCTTGCGGACCGTGGCCTTGCCGTTGAGGAGCTGGACGCGCAGCGAGCGGACGCCCTGCCCGTTGGCGAAGCCGATCTCGTTGGTCTTCTCCATGCGGGTGCCGACGGTGAAGTCGGGGTCGGCGGCCAGCAGCACCGTGGAGGTGTCGGCGCCGACCGTGGTGACCCGGCCGACCAGGCCGTCGCCGTTGAGCACGGTCATATCGCGGGCGATGCCGTCGCGGCTGCCGGCGTCGATGGTGATGGTCCAGGAGAAGCCCTGGGCCGAGCCGATGGCGATGACCTGGGCGCCCTTGATGGCGTACTGGCCGGTGCCCGCGGTCTTGAGGATCTTGTCGAGCTCGGCGGCGCGGCTGCGGTTGCGGTCGGAGGAGCCGAGCTTGGCCTTCAGCGCCTCGTTCTCGTGCTCCAGCTTGGTGATCCGGTTGTGCCGGGTGCCGGAGTCCCGTACGGCGCCGACGGCGTTGCCGACCGGGTCGACGACGCGGGCCACACCGCTCTCGACGGGGCCGAAGGCGGAGGCCGCGGCTTGCCGGGCGCCATCGAGCGGGGACTGTTCGCCGCCGCGGATATCGACCGTGATCAGCGCGAACGCGATCGCGACCAACAGCACCAGCAGCAGCCGGCTCTCTCGTGTGTCCCTCACGTGCGGCGGCCGTGTCCTTCCTCGTAGGACCGGCCGGCTGCGGGCCCCGCCGGTCTCGTTCGGGAGTTGAGCGTTGTGCCTTGATGTGACGGTGGCGATGGGTGGAGCGTCAGCACACCGTGTCTGTCGAGATGTTGTGCCTGTATATCAACGATTCGCAGCACCGATTCGTATCGACGTTCCGCACCGGCGGCGGGTGACCGCGCTCCACCGGGCGAACCGGCTGCTCTCGCCATGCCGCCCGACCGCCGCGGACGCCGCAGGGCGCTCGCCGCGCGGTCGGGCCGCGCGCTCTTCTACCTGCGGGGCTGGGAGTCGAGGACCTGCTGGAGGGCCTCGAACTCCTCGACGCACTTGCCGGAACCGAGCGCGACGGAGTCGAGCGGGTCCTCGGCGATGTGGATGGGCATGCCGGTCTCGCGGCGCAGCCGCTCGTCGAGGCCGCGGAGCAGGGCGCCGCCTCCGGTGAGCACGATGCCGCGGTCCATCACGTCGCCGGACAGCTCCGGCGGGCACTTGTCGAGGGTCGTCTTGACCGCGTCGACGATGGAGTTGACCGGCTCCTCGATGGCCTTGCGGACCTCGGCGGCCGAGATGACGACGGTCTTGGGCAGCCCGGAGACCAGGTCGCGGCCGCGGATCTCGGTGTGCTCGTCCTGTTCCAGGTCGTAGGCCGAACCGATGGTGATCTTGATGCTCTCGGCGGTGCGCTCGCCCAGCAGAAGGCTGTACTCCTTCTTGATGTGCTGGATGATCGCGTTGTCGAGCTCGTCGCCGGCCACCCGGATGGACTGGGCGGTGACGATGCCGCCGAGCGAGATGACCGCGACCTCGGTCGTGCCGCCGCCGATGTCCACCACCATGTTGCCGGTGGCCTCGTGGACCGGCAGGCCGGAGCCGATCGCGGCGGCCATCGGCTCCTCGATGATGTGCACCTGGCGGGCGCCGGCCTGGGTCGACGCCTCGATGACCGCGCGGCGCTCAACTCCCGTGATGCCGGAGGGAACGCACACCACGACCCGGGGCCGCGCCAGATAGCGGCGCTTGTGGATCTTGAGGATGAAGTAGCGGAGCATCCGCTCGGTGATCTCGAAGTCGGCGATCACGCCGTCCTTCAGGGGCCGTACGGCGACGATGTTGCCGGGTGTGCGCCCGATCATCTTCTTGGCCTCGGCACCCACCGCGAGGATGCCGCCGGTGTTGGTGTTGATGGCCACGACCGACGGCTCGTTGAGGACGATTCCACGGCCCCTGACGTACACCAGCGTGTTGGCGGTCCCGAGGTCGACAGCCATGTCACGGCCGATGAACGACATGTTGTTCCCCATGAGGATACGTCTGGCCTTCCCAACTGGAGCGAATGCTTACTGGAGGTCGGCAGGAGGTGATGCGCTGTTGAGGCGCGGAAGCCTCCATCGTAGTTCGTAGTGCGCCCACTCGAACACGTCGGGAGGCTGTTCCGCCATTGTCAGCCGTACACGCACCCGCCCCCCTTAATGGTGACGTCGTGTCGGGGTGATGCGTTCCCCCGATCGAGTCTCATACACCAAAGGGCGACCGATGATTTTGTCGGTCGCCCCTGGTCACGGGGGGTTTACAGCTGATGAAGCGTCAGGAAATCCCGGGGAAGAAAATCTTGATCTCGCGCTCGGCGGACTCTTCGGAATCCGACGCATGGATCAGATTCTCTCGGGTGATCGTTCCGAAGTCCCCACGAATGGACCCACTCGGCGCGGCAATCGGGTCAGTCGGACCGGCCAGCGCCCGTACGCCTTCGATCACCCGCTCGCCCTCGACGACCAGCGAGACGACCGGTCCCGAGGACATGAAGGCGACGAGGGGCTCGTAGAACGGCTTGCCGACGTGCTCGGCGTAGTGCTGCTCCAGCAGCTCGCGGTCCAGGCTGCGCAGCTCCAGCGCGCTGATCGTCCAGCCGGCCTTCTTCTCGATCCGGCCGATGATCTCGCCGATCAGACCGCGCTTGACGGCGTCGGGCTTGAGGAGGACGAGGGTGCGCTGGCTCACGAAAGGACTCCCTGGATGTGAACGGCGGTCAGCGGGTGACTTGAGGCTACATGGGTGACATGGCGCTTCGCGGCCCAGCCCCCGGCCCCTGACGAGGCGCCGAGGGGCTGTCCCCGGCCGGCGCCGGGACACCCGCCCGGCCTGGTCAGGCCGCCCCGCCCACCGGCTCCCCCGCCGAGTCGCCCGCGGCCTCGGCCTGGGCGGCCCAACGGGCCTTCGCCTCGTCGATCTTGCGGCCGAAGTGGACCGACGCCCACCACAGGGCCGCGAAGACCGCGCCGAGGAAGAACATCGTCGGGACGACGAAGCCGCTGGCGATCAGGGCGATCTGCAGCACCCAGCCGAGCTGGACGCCGCCGGGGCGGGTCAGCATCCCGCACAGCAGGAGGCTCAAGCCCATCGCGACCCCGCTGACCGTCCAGATCGTGGCCGTCGGCAGATCGGTCAGCTGCATCGCGACCAGGCCGGCGAAGCCGATCACGAAGAACTCGCCTATCAGGGTGCTGGCACACAGCGTGCGCATGGTCAGCTCCTTCCCAGCAGCAGCCGGGCCTCGCCGACCGTGATCACCGAGCCGGTCACCAGCACACCCGCTCCGGAGAACTCGCCCTCTTCCTCCGCGAGCGTGATCGCCGCCTCCAGGGCGTCGTCGAGCCGCGGCTCGACCTGGACCCGCTCGGCGCCGAAGACCTCGACCGCGATCGCCGCCAGCTCATCCGGATCCATCGCACGATGGCTGGAATTACGCGTCACCACGATCTCGGCGAAGATCGGCTCGAACGCCTCCAGCAGACCCCGGACGTCCTTGTCGTCGCTGGTGCCGACGACGCCCACCAGCCGGCTGAACCCGAACGCCTCGGTGACCGCCTCGGCCGCGGCCCGCCCGCCCGCGGGATTGTGCGCGGCGTCCAGCACCACCGTGGGGCTGCGGCGGACGACCTCCATCCGGCCGGGCGAGGAGACCGCGGCGAACGCGGAGCGGATGGTGTCGATGTCGAGCGTGCGGGCGTGGTCCGAGCCGACGCCGAAGAACGCCTCGACCGCGGCGAGCGCCACCGCGGCGTTGTGCGCCTGGTGGGCGCCGTAGAGCGGGAGGAAGATCTCGGGGTACTCGCCGCCCAGACCGCGCAGCGTCAGCATCTGGCCGCCGACCGCCACCTCACGGGAGATGACCCCGAACTCCATGCCCTCACGGGCGACCGTGGCATCCACCTCGACCGCGCGCTTGAGCATCACCGACGCCGCGTCCACCGGCTGCTGGGCCATGATCACGACCGTGCCCGCGGCGCCGGCCGCTGTCGTAGCGGCCTTCTTGATGATCCCGGACTTCTCGACGGCGATCTGCTCGTGCGTCTCCCCCAGCCGATCGGTGTGATCCAGCGAGATCGGGGTGATCACGGCAACGTTCGCGTCGATGACGTTCGTCGCGTCCCAGGTGCCGCCCATGCCGACCTCGACGACCGCCACGTCCACCGGGGTGTCCGCGAAGGCGGCGAACGCCATCGCCGTCAGCACCTCGAAGAACGACAGGCGGTACTCCTGCTGGGCGTCGACCATCTCCACATACGGGGCGATGTCCCGGTAGGTCTCGATGAAGCGCTCGGCGGAGATCGGAGCGCCGTCCAGGCTGATCCGCTCGGTGACGGACTGGACGTGCGGGCTCGTATAGCGGCCGGTGCGCAGGTCGAAGGCGGACAGCAGGGCCTCGATCATGCGGGCGGTGCTGGTCTTGCCGTTCGTGCCCGTGATGTGGATGGAGGGGTAGGCCCGCTGCGGGGAGCCGAGGATGTCCAGCAGCGCCACGATGCGCTGCACCGACGGGTCGAGCTTGGTCTCGCCCCAGCGGCCGGCCAGCTCGTCCTCCACGGCGCGCAGCGCGCGGTCGACCTCGGGGTCGGCCGGCCGGGCGGGAATCGGGTCCCCCTGCGGCGGTCCTGCCTGGGCGCGCAGGGTCCGGCTGCCGGCCTCGATCACCGCGAGGTCGGGGTCACGGTCCGTCTCGGCTTCGACCAGCTCGTCGAAGGGGTCGGTCGGGTCGGGGTCGTCGTTCTGGGGGCGCTCGCTCACGACGACAAGTCTACGAGGCACCGCTGACAGTGGTGCGCTGCGCTGCCGGGCGAGCGCCCCCGCGCCGCATCCGGGCCCCGGCCGCCGCCCCCGTGCGCCCCGCTACGCCAGCGCCGCCTTCATCATCGCCCGCGCGATCGGGGCCGCCAGCCCGTTGCCGGAGACCTCGTTGCGGGCGGCGTGGCCGTCCTCGACCATCACGGCGACCGCGACCTGGCGCCCGCGCGCGTCCTGGGCGTACGAGACGAACCAGGCGTAGGGCGTACCGCTGTTGTCGACGCCGTGCTGGGCGGTGCCGGTCTTGCCGCCGACGGTCAGTCCGCCGATCTTCGCGTTCGACCCGGTGCCCTCGTCCACGACCGTCTGCATCGCCGACCGCAGCTGCGCGGCCGTCCGCGCCGAGGTGGCCGTGCCGTACGTCTTCGGGACGCTGCGCTGGAGGGTGTTGCCGCCGCCGTCGGTCAGCTCGTCGACCAGCTGCGGGGTCTTCAGCTCGCCGCCGTTGGCGAGGGCCGAGACGACCATCGCCATCTGCAGCGGGGTCGCCTGGTCGTCGAACTGGCCGATGCCGGACAGCGCGGTCTGCGCCTCGTCCATGTCCGAGGGGTAGCTGCTCTTGCCGGCTCGCACCGGGGTGTCCACCTTGCCGTCGTTGAAGCCGAACTTCTCGGCCTGCGCCTTCACCTTGTCCTTGCCCAGGTCGACGGCCATCTTCGCGAAGACGGTGTTGCAGGAGTACTGGAGCGCGGTGCGGATGGTGGCGTTCTTGCAGGGCGCCGAGGCGCTCTCGTTCTTCAGCGTGGTGCGGGTGTGCGGGAGCGTGTACGGGTCGGGGCTGTCGGTGGGCACGTCCACCGAGGAGTACAGGCCGTTCTCCAGCGCGGCCGCGGCGACCACCAGCTTGAAGGTGGAGCCGGGCGGCAGCGCCTGCCGCAGCGCCCGGTTGACCTCGGGGTCGTCGGTGTCGGCCGACATGCGCTGCCAGGCCCTCTGGTCGGCGGCGGAGGACCCGGCGAACTTCCCCGGGTCGTAGGACGGGGTGGAGACCATGCCCAGGATCCGCCCCGTGGCCGGGTCCAGGGCGACGGCGGCGCCCTTCTTGTCGCCCAGCGCCCGGTAGCCGGCCTTCTGCACCTCGGCGTCGATGGTGGTGGCCACGTCGCCGCCCTTGGCCCGCGTGCGCGTCAGCGCGTCGGCGGGGCTCTGCAGCCGGCTGTCGGAGCCGTCGAGGAGGTCGCCGTAGAGGCTCTCCAGCTGGTTGCTGCCGAAGATCTGCGAGGTGAAGCCGGTGACCGGGGCGTACAGCGGGCCGTCCTTGTAGGTCCGCTTGTACTTCAGCGTGGAGGAGGTGGCGGCGGAGCCGGTGACCGGTTCCCCGCCGACGAGGATGTTGCCCAGCGGCGCCGCGTACTTGCCGATCGCCATCCGCGGATTGTGCGGGTCGTCCTTGTAGTCGCTGGCCTTCGCGCCCTGTATCCAGGTGGCCCAGCCCATCAGCGCGAGTATCAGGGCGAGGCAGAAGACCGAGACCCGTCGCAGGGGCTTGTTCATGGGGCGCGGCTCCTCGTGCTGGACGTGCGGTGCGGCCCGGACCCCGGGCCGCTCGGTCCACCGTGCCCCGGCTTCATGAGAGCGCCATGAGAGCCCCATGAGAGCCACCGCACCCGTTCCGGATCAGCCGGCGGGACAACTTTCCGCCGCGTTTGCCCCTCTTCCACGGCGGGCTGCGGCCACCGGTGCGCACCGGCCGGCGCGTCCTTGGTGGCCAGCAGCAGACGGCGGACGGGAAAGCGGGAGCTGAGATTCGAGTGCCGGCAATCAGTCAGCGGATGCATCTGGTGCTGCTCGGCGCCTGGACGGTGCTCTGGTTCGCCGTCGTCGAGCCGCACGGCGGATTCTCCTGGCACTACCTGCGCACCGGCGGTGAACTGATCTACCAGGGCACCGCGGGCGACGGCACCGGCGGGCTCAACCTCTACGCGCACCACCCCGAGCTCCAGATGGGCCCGCTCAGCTTTCTGACCGCCGGGCTGTTCAACCCCTTCCCCGAGGCCACCGGCCAGTTCCTCGCCGCGGCCCTGATGTCGCTGCTCGGCCTGGTGATCGTGGTGCTGGCGGGCCGCAGCGCCGCCCACCACTTCCTGGGCACCGGCACCAACCACCAGCGGCTGCGGCAGCGCGTACTGATAGCCGGGCTGGCCTTCATCCCCATGTGGATCGAGGTCGCGGTCCGCTTCGGGCACCTCGACGACGTGCTCGCGCTGTTCTTCACCGCCCTCGCCGTACGCGCCGTCACCCGCGGCAGCCCCGCCCTGACCGGCGCCTTCCTGGCCCTGGCGATGGACTCCAAGCCCACCGCGCTGGCCTTCCTCCCGCTCCTGCTCGCCCTGCCCAGGCACCAGTGGCTGCGGGCCGGCCTGTGGTGCGCCGGGCTGGTCGCCCTGGCCTGGCTGCCGTTCTTCGTCGGCGATCCGCAGTCGTTCGCCGCGGCGAAGTTCGCCATCCCCAACCATCCGGCGTCCGCCCTGCGCTGGCTGGGGGTCGGCGACCCCGAGACCCCCGGCTGGGACCGCCCCGCCCAGGCCGCCCTGGGCCTGGCGCTGGGCGCGATCGCGGTCTGGCGCGGCCGCTGGGCGGCGGTGGTCCTGCTGGGCGCCAACGCCCGCATCGTCCTCGATCCCAGCGTCTACACGTACTACACCGCGTCCGTGCTGCTGGGCACCCTGCTCTGGGACGTCATCGGCCAGCGCCGCCTGGTCCCCTGGTGGAGCTGGCTGGGCCTGCTCACCCTCTACGGCAGCGTCTTCGCCGTGCCCGACGACTCCGCCCGCGGGCTGATCCGGCTGGCGTTCGTGGCCGTCTCGACGGCGTATGTGCTGCTGTGGCCGGTACGCGAGCGCGGGCGCCGGGGGCGGGGACGGCGCAGGCCCCCCGCCCGTGGGGACGAGGGGCCTGCGACGAGCCTGGGGACCGGCGCTACGCCTTCGGCAGAGCCGCCAGCTGGGCGGTGATCCGGACGATGTCCGCCTCCGCGGCCTCCAGCCGGCCGCGGATCTTGTCCACGACCTTCTCCGGCGCCTTGGCGAGGAACGCCTCGTTGCCGAGCTTGCCGGTGGCCTGCGCCTTCTCCTTCTCGGCGGCGGCCAGGTCCTTCGTCAGCCGCTTGCGCTCGGCCTCGACGTCGATGGCACCGGACAGGTCCAGCGCGACCGTCGCGCCCGCGACCGGCAGCGAGGCGGTGGCGCTGAAGTCCGCACCGGCCGGCTGCAGCCGCAGCAGCGAGCGCATCGCGGCCTCGTGCGCCGCCAGCGCCGTACCGGACAGGTCCAGCTGCGCGGGGACCTTCTGACCGGGCTGCAGGCCCTGGTCGGAGCGGAACCGCCGGACCTCGGTCACGACCTGCTGGACCAGCCCGATCTCCCGCTCGGCGGCCGCGTCCCGGAAGCCGGAGTCCGCCGGCCACTCGGCGATGACGACCGACTCCCGGCCGGTCAGCGTCGTCCACAGGGTCTCGGTGACGAACGGGACGATCGGGTGCAGCAGGCGCAGCGTGACGTCCAGGACCTCGCCCAGGACCCGGCGCGAGGCGTCGGCGGCCGGTCCGCCCGCCATGAACGTGGTCTTGGACAGCTCGACGTACCAGTCGAAGACCTCGTCCCACGCGAAGTGGAAGAGGGCGTCCGACAGCTTCGCGAACTGGTAGTCCTCGTAGTAGGCGTCGACCTCGGCGATGACCTCGTTCAGCCGGGACAGGATCCACCGGTCGGTCGCCGACAGCTGCTCGGCGGGCGGCAGTTCGCCCTCGACCGTCGCGCCGTTCATCAGCGCGAAGCGCGTGGCGTTCCAGATCTTGTTGGCGAAGTTGCGGGAGCCCTGGACCCAGTCCTCGCCGATCGGCACGTCGACACCGGGGTTGGCCCCGCGGGCGAGCGTGAACCGGACGGCGTCCGACCCGTACTTGTCCATCCAGTCCAGGGGGTTGACCGCGTTCCCGAAGGACTTGGACATCTTCTTGCCGAACTGGTCGCGGACCATGCCGTGCAGCGCGATGGTGTGGAAGGGCGGGGTGCCGTCCATCGCGTACAGCCCGAACATCATCATTCGCGCGACCCAGAAGAACAGGATGTCGTAGCCGGTGACCAGCACGGAGTTCGGGTAGAACTTCTCGACGCTCGGGGTCTGCTCGGGCCAGCCCAGCGTGGAGAACGGCCACAGGCCCGACGAGAACCAGGTGTCCAGGACGTCGGTGTCCTGATGCCACCCCTCACCGCTCGGCGGCTCCTCGTCCGGTCCGACGCAGACGACCTCGCCCTGCGGCCCGTACCAGACCGGGATCCGGTGGCCCCACCACAGCTGACGCGAGATGCACCAGTCGTGGAGGTTGTCCACCCAGCCGAAGTAGCGCGACTCCATCTCCTTGGGGTGGATCGCGACCTTGCCGTCCCGCACCGCGTCGCCCGCGGCCTTGGCCAGCGGGCCGACCTTGACCCACCACTGCATCGACAGCCGCGGCTCGATGGTGGTCTTGCAGCGCGAGCAGTGCCCGACGGAGTGCGTGTAGGGACGCTTCTCGGCGACGATCCGGCCCTCGGCGCGCAGCGCGCCGACGATGGTGCTGCGGGCCTCCAGGCGGTCCAGGCCCTGGAACGGGCCGTGCGCGGTGATGACCGCGTGCTCGTCCATGACGGCCAGGCTCGGCAGGCCGTGCCGCTGGCCGATCTCGAAGTCGTTGGGGTCGTGCGCCGGTGTGACCTTGACCGCGCCCGTGCCGAACTCCGGGTCGACGTGCTCGTCGGCGACGACCGGGATCCGGCGGCCGGTCAGCGGCAACTCGATCTCGGTACCGACGAGATGGGCGTACCGCTCGTCCTCCGGGTGGACGGCGACGGCGGTGTCGCCCAGCATCGTCTCGGCCCGCGTCGTGGCGACGACGATCGAGGCGTCGCCCTCGCCGTAGCGGATCGACACCAGCTCGCCGTCGTCGTCCTGGTACTCCACCTCGATGTCCGAGATGGCGGTCAGACAGCGCGGGCACCAGTTGATGATCCGCTCGGCGCGGTAGATCAGCTCGTCCTCGTAGAGGCGCTTGAAGATCGTCTGGACGGCCTTGGACAGGCCCTCGTCCATCGTGAACCGCTCGCGCGACCAGGCGACGCCGTCGCCCAGGCGCCGCATCTGGCCCGAGATCTGGCCACCGGACTCGTTCTTCCACTGCCAGACGCGCTCGACGAACGCCTCGCGCCCCAGGTCGTGCCGCGACACGCCCTCCTTGGCGAGTTCCCGCTCGACGACGTTCTGGGTAGCGATACCGGCGTGGTCCATGCCCGGCTGCCAGAGCGTCTCGTACCCCTGCATCCGCTTGCGGCGCGTGAGGGCGTCGATGAGCGTGTGCTCGAAGGCGTGCCCCAGGTGGAGGCTGCCGGTGACGTTCGGGGGCGGAATGACGATGGTGTACGGGGGCTTGTCGCTCTTCTCGTCCGCCTCGAAGTAACCCCGCTCTACCCAGCGCTCGTACAGCGGCCCCTCTACATCGGCCGGCGTGTACTGAGTCGGCAGTTCGGGGGCGCTGTGGTTGCTCTGCTGAGTGTTCTCGGTCACGACCGACAGTGTACGGGCGCGGATGTAGCAGCTTCGAATCGGTTTCGCCCCCGGGGCAACGCTTGTCAGCGGCGTCGTACAGGATGTCGGCAGCGCATAAACATCGCAGGACTTCACACGCAGAACTCAACTGCCTTCAGTTGTCACGAGGGGAACGCTCCATGAGCTACAACCAGCCGCCTCCCGGTCCGTACGGGCAGCAGCCCCAGCAGCCCGGCCCGTACGGCCAGCCGCAGCAGCCGCCGGTCCCGCAGCCCGGTTACGGCTACCCGCAGCAGGGCGGCCAGGTGCCCCCGCAGCAGGGCTACGGTTACCCCCAGCAAGGCGGCCAGGTGCCCCCGCAACAGGGCTACGGCTACCCCCAGCAAGGCGGCCAGGTGCCCCCGCAACAGGGCTACGGCTACCCCCAGCAGCCCGCCCCCGGCTACGGCCAGCAGGCCCCGTACGGCGGCCAGCAGACCCCTTACGGCCTGATCCCCCAGGGCCCCGAGGAGTCCGGCGGCGGCAACGGCAAGAAGATCGCCCTGATCGCCGGCGCGGTCGCGGTCGTCGCCGCGATCGGCGTGGGCGCGTACTTCGTCTTCGGCTCGGGCGGGGATGTGAAGCCCTACACGATCTCGATGCCGGAGAAGCTGCTGAACGGGGAGTTCAGCAAGAAGACCGGCAACATCCCCGGTGCCGGTGGCGCGACCGCTCCCAAGGACGTGTCCAACGACAAGGACGCCAAGGCCATGGGGATCACCGAGGCCAAGATCGTCAACGGTGATTACGTCAATACCAGCAAAATTCCCATGTCCCTGAGGGCGACCTACGGAAAGGTCGCCGACCCGGAGGGCGCCATCGACGCGGCGTTCGCCAAGCAGGACGAGATGTTCAAGAAGAACATGAAGTCCGAAGGGGGCAAGGTCGAAACCGTCGAGGGGCCGGAGAACTACTCACCGGACGACTTCGACGGTGCCGTGATGAAGTGCAAGTCGCTGAAGTTCTCCTTCTCCCAGAGCAACATGACCGTGTCCTTCAACGCCAACATGTGCGTCTGGGGCGACAACAGTGCGATCGGCACGGTCACGATGGCCGACTCCATCAGCCCCGACGGACAGGTCACCGCGCACGCCCCCGGCCTTGAGGACCTGGCCGACAAGACCGCCAAGATCCGCAACGAGGTCCGCAAGGAGAAGTAGCCGTGCCGCCTCGTGCGCCGTTGTGGGGGCGGCGACACGGGCGCGGCGGGCGATTCCCCCGAGACAACAGAGCCGCCCGGCAGCTTCTCCAGCTGCCGGGCGGCTTTCGTACGTCTACCGGGCGCGCGCTACGCGCTCTTCTCCTGGGGCTCGCCCGAGTCGCCGCGGGTACGCGGGACCAGGGTCGGGTTCACGTTCGAGTGAACGACGTCCTCGGTGATGACGACGCGGGCGACATCCTTGCGGGACGGGATCTCGTACATCACCGCCTGGAGGACCTCCTCCATGATGGCGCGCAGGCCGCGGGCGCCGGTGCCGCGGAGGATCGCCTGGTCGGCGATCGCCTCCAGCGCCGGGCGGTCGAAGTCGAGCTCGACGCCGTCGAGTTCGAAGAGGCGCTTGTACTGCTTGACCAGCGCGTTGCGCGGCTCGACGAGGATCTGGAGCAGGGCCTCGCGGTCCAGGTTGTGCACCGAGGTCAGGACGGGGAGGCGGCCGATGAACTCCGGGATCATCCCGAACTTCACCAGGTCCTCCGGCATGACGTCCTGGAGCTGGTCCTTGGACTCGATCTCGCGCTTGGAGCGGATCGTGGCCCCGAAGCCGATGCCCTTGGCGCCGGACCGGGCCTCGATGATCTTCTCCAGGCCGGCGAAGGCACCGCCGACGATGAAGAGGACGTTCGTGGTGTCGATCTGGATGAATTCCTGGTGGGGGTGCTTGCGGCCGCCCTGGGGCGGAACGGAGGCGGTGGTGCCCTCCAGGATCTTCAGCAGCGCCTGCTGGACGCCCTCGCCGGAGACGTCCCGCGTGATCGACGGGTTTTCGCTCTTCCGGGCGACCTTGTCGATCTCGTCGATGTAGATGATGCCGGTCTCGGCCTTCTTGATGTCGAAGTCCGCGGCCTGGATCAGCTTGAGGAGGATGTTCTCGACGTCCTCACCGACGTAGCCGGCCTCCGTCAGGGCCGTGGCGTCGGCGAACGCGAAGGGGACGTTCAGCATCCGGGCGAGGGTCTGCGCGAGCAGGGTCTTGCCGGAGCCGGTCGGGCCGAGCAGCAGGATGTTGGACTTGGCCAGCTCGATGCCCTCGTCGCCGCGGCCGGGGCCGTTCTCGCCCGCCTGCACCCGCTTGTAGTGGTTGTAGACGGCGACCGAGAGCGCCTTCTTCGCGGGCTCCTGGCCGACGACGTAGCCGTTCAGGAACTCGTAGATCTCCCGGGGCTTGGGGAGCTCCTCCCACCGCACCTCGGAGGTCTCGGCGAGCTCCTCCTCGATGATTTCGTTGCAGAGGTCGATGCACTCGTCGCAGATGTACACACCAGGTCCCGCGATGAGCTTCTTCACCTGCTTCTGGCTCTTTCCACAGAATGAGCACTTGAGCAGGTCGCCGCCGTCACCGATGCGTGCCACGAGGTGCTTCCCCTTCGCCTGGGATCCGCATTGCTCCACGGACCCGGGTGCTTGCCTATCGACGGTACCTTGCCGGGCCCCCCGTACGGGCCCCCCTTGGACCGACTCGGTTCACTCGATCCCGTACCGGTCCAAGGGGGCAACGCTCCGGCTCACTTCGCGAAGATCGCGAGCAGATCCCTAACCGATCGAGACCGACGACTTGCGCGTCGAGACGATCTGGTCGACCAGACCGTACGCCAGGGACTCCTCGGCGGTCAGAATCTTGTCACGCTCGATGTCATCACGGATCTTCTCGATCGGCGTGGAGGAGTGCTTGGCGAGCAGGTCCTCCAGCTGCGAGCGCATCCGCAGGATCTCGTTGGCGGCGATCTCCAGGTCGGAGACCTGACCGCGGCCGGTCTCGCTGTAGGGCTGGTGGATCAGCACCCGGGCGTTCGGCAGCGCCATCCGCTTGCCGGGGGTGCCGGCCGCGAGCAGCACGGCCGCGGCGGAGGCCGCCTGGCCCATGCAGACCGTCTGGATGTCCGGCTTCACGAACTGCATCGTGTCGTAGATGGCCGTGAGCGCCGTGAAGGAGCCGCCGGGGCTGTTGATGTAGATCGAGATGTCGCGGTCGGGGTCCATCGACTCCAGGCACAGCAGCTGCGCCATGACGTCGTTGGCCGAGGCGTCGTCGATCTGCACGCCGAGGAAGATCACGCGCTCCTCGAACAGCTTGGCGTACGGGTCGTACTCGCGCACGCCCTGCGACGTGCGCTCGACGAAGCGCGGGACGATGTAGCGAGCCTCGGCCGTCGGGCCGGAGAACTCGGCCTCCGGGCGCTGGTAGAGGCCGCTGCCGGGGAAGTTGTTCATCGTGGTGTTCACCATCCTGGTGGCGATCAAGTGGGCTGGGGTGGCTGGGGCGAGTGCTTCGGGGCTCAGGCCCCGGTGCCGCCCCCGCCCGGAACGCCGGCGGCGGAGGTCATCACATCGTCGATCAGGCCGTACTCCTTGGCCTCGTCGGCGGAGAACCAGCGGTCGCGGTCCGAGTCCTGGGTGATCCGCTCGACGGTCTGGCCCGTGTGGAAGGCCGTCAGCTCCGCCATCCGCTTCTTGGTGTGCAGCAGCCGCTCGGCGTGGATCTTGATGTCCGACGCGGAGCCGGCCAGACCGGCGGAGGGCTGGTGGATGAGGATCTCGGCGTTCGGCAGCGCGAAGCGCTTGCCCGGGGTGCCGGCGCTCAGCAGGAACTGCCCCATGGAAGCAGCAAGGCCCATCGCGATCGTCACCACGTCGTTCTTGATGTACTGCATGGTGTCGTAGATGGCCAAGCCGGCCGAGATCGAGCCGCCCGGGGAGTTGATGTAGAGGAAGATGTCCTTTTCCGGGTCCGCGGCGAGGAGAAGCAGCTGCGCGGTGATCTTGTTGGCGATGTCGTCGTCGACCGGCTGGCCGAGGAAGATGATCCGCTCGCCGAGCAGCCGGTTGTAGACCTGGTCGCCGAGGCCACCGAAGGTCGGCTCAGCGGCGGCGGAAGGCATCGGGATCGTCACGTGTCCACCTGCTCGTTGTCGGACGGCCGAGGCCGTCACAGCGTCGTCTTCTGGGGCGCGGGGATCGGCGCCGTGTGTGCCCCCGGCGCTGTTTCGGAGACTCCCCTGCCCTCGTATCTACGGACCCTAACGCGCAGGTCGGACAACGCCATCCCGCATCGATAACTGTTCGCTGTGAGCGCAGGCTGACCGGCCGGTATGACGTACGGGCCCGAACACGCGGACGTGCGTGTTCGGGCCCGTACATTTCAGTCGTTCAACCAAGCCGCGAGGCGGCCGGGGCTCAGACCTCGGACTTCTCGTCGGTGCCCTCGGCCTCGGCGACGACGGCCTCGGCGACCTCGGCCTCGTCCTCGTCCTCCAGGTCGATGACCTCACCGTTGGTGTCCTTGACCGTGGCGGCCTCGACGACGACCGCGAGGGCCTTGCCGCGGGCGACCTCACCGACGAGCATCGGCACCTGGCCGCCCTCGACGACGGCCTGGGCGAACTGGTCGGGGGACATGCCGGAGGACTGCGCGCGGCGCATGAGGTGCTCGGTGAGCTCCTCCTGGCTGACGTTCAGCTTCTCCTTGTTGACCAGCTCGTCGAGGATGAACTGGGTCTTGATGCCCTTCTCCGCCTGCTCCTTGGTCTCGGCGTCGAACTCCTCCTCGGTCTTGCCCTGGATCTCCAGGTACTTCGCGAGGTCGAGGCCCATCTGGGCGAGCTGGTGGTTGACCAGGTTGTGCTTGCGGGTGTTGATCTCGTCCTCGAGAAGCTTCTCGGGCATCGGGACCTCGACCAGCTTCAGGAGCTCGTCGAGCACCTTCTCCTGGGCCTGGGTGGCCTGGTCGTACTTCTTCATCTGCTCAAGGCGCTTGCGGCTGTCCGCCTTGAGGTCCTCAAGGGTGTCGAACTCGCTGGCCAGCTGCGCGAAGTCGTCGTCCAGCTCGGGCAGTTCGCGGGACTTGACCTCGGTGACCTCGACCTTGACCTCGGCCTCCTTGCCCTGGGCGGAGCCGCCCTTGAGCTCGGAGGTGAAGGTGGCGCTGCCGCCGGCCTCCACGCCGGTGACCGCGTCGTCGATGCCGTCGAGCAGCTCACCGGAGCCGACGGTGTACGTGACGCCCTCGGCGACACCGTCCTCCAGGACCTCGCCGTCGACCTTGGCCTCCAGGTTGACCGTCAGCACGTCGCCGTCCTGGGCGGCACGCTCGACCGGGGCGGTCGTGGCGAAGCGCTCACGCAGCTGCTCGACGGACTTGTCGACGTCCTCGTCCGACACCTCGACGGCGTCGACCTCGACCTCGATACCGGAGTAGTCCGGGATCTCCAGGGCCGGGCGGATGTCGACCTCGGCGGTGAAGGCCAGCAGCTCGCCGTCCTTCAGCTCGGTGATGTCGACCTCGGGCTGGCCGAGGACGTTCAGCTCACCCTCGTTGACCGCCTCGGTGTAGAACTTCGGGAGCGCGTCGTTGACGGCCTCCTCCAGCACGGCGCCACGACCGAACCGCTGGTCGATGACGCGGGCCGGGATCTTGCCCTGGCGGAAGCCCTTCACCGTGACCTGCTGGTTGATCTTCTTGTACGCCGCGTCGAGGCTGGGCTTGAGCTCCTCGAAGGGCACCTCGACAGTGAGCCGAACCCGAGTCGGGTTCAGGGTCTCCACGGCGCTCTTCACGGTTCGGTCTCCTTGGGGCTGACTTCTGGGGTTCTGCTTGAGATCTACCGGATACCGGCTGCCCGGGCCCGGCCGATCACGCCCGGTACACAGACACACGGGCACGCAGCTTGCATAGTAACCGCTAGGAGGATGACGCCCACAACGTGATCTTGCACGCCCCGCCGATCTCGCGGGTGCCCCGGTGGGCCCGGGGCTGTGCCCGGCCGCTGCTGCCGGGCTGACCTGCTGGTCGGGGTGGCCGGATTCGAACCGACGACCTTCCGCTCCCAAAGCGGACGCGCTACCAAGCTGCGCCACACCCCGTCGGTGCGACACGTAGGGTACATGGCCGCGGACAGAACGGCTGCACAGTTATCGCCGTGACCGGTGGGGCGGCGTACACGCGGGCGGGGCATGCGGGGAGGGTGTGCGGCGCACCGCCGCGACCCGCTAGGATGCACTGCGTGCCGAGGTCTTGTGACCGACGGCGCATGCGGGCGTAGCTCAATGGTAGAGCCCTAGTCTTCCAAACTAGCTACGCGGGTTCGATTCCCGTCGCCCGCTCTCGTAAGGGAAAACCCCGGGCCGGACGGTTCGGGGTTTTCCGCTTTCCGGCAGGCCGGCTCCTCCCGTTCGGCGCTCTGCGCGCTCGGGGCTCCGCGCTCGCCTTCTCCGCCGCGTTGCATGTCGCGCGGCGGACTTCCCAGCCCGCGCCTTCCCGTCCCGCTTCCCCGCCCGCGTGCGCCCCTCTTCGCTGGCGGCGCGCGGATCAATAGAGTGGCGGGCATGGAGATCTGGCTCAATCCCGCGTGTTCCAAGTGCCGTTCCGCCGTGCAGATCCTGGACGACGAGGGCGCTCAGTACACCGTGCGCAAGTACCTGGAGGACCCGCCGGACGCGGGCGAGCTGCGCGCGGTGCTGGCGCGGCTGGGCCTGGAGCCCTGGGACATCACCCGGATCCAGGAGGCCGAGGCGAAGGAGCTGGGGCTCAAGGACTGGGAGCGCACCGACGCCGCGCGGGAGCGGTGGATCGCGGCTCTGGCGGCGCATCCCCGGCTGATCCAGCGGCCGATCATCACGGCGGACGACGGCTCGGCGCTCGTCGGACGCACCGAGGAGGCCGTACGCGAAGTGGTGGCGCGGACCGGCGACGCATAGCCCCGTACGGCTCGGCCTGACGCGGTGTGCGGAGCCGGGCCTCGTGCGGCGGCCGGCTCAGGGGCCGGCGGGCACCCGGATCGGTCCGGACCCGGGAACGTGTCCCGGACCTAGAACGTGATGTGGTTGATGGTGTCCGCCAGGGAGTTGAAGAACCGGTTGATGGACGGCGCCATGCCGGTGGAGGCGAGGAAGAAGCCGAAGAGCACGGCGACGATCGCCGGACCCGCCTTGATCGACTTTCCTCTGATCAGCACGATCAGGATGATCCCCAACAGCAGCACAACTGACAGCGAAAGAGCCACAACTGATCACACCCTTGGTCGGAACGCCTCACCCGCCCGGGAGCATGCCGCGCACACCCCCCGGCACCCATCGTGCCACCAACTCCATGCCCACTGCAGGCCGGTGACGAATCATCGGCCAACGCTTTGCCCGGTTCCTGCCACCGGTGGCCGCGCGGCGGCGAGTGGGTGTCCGGCGGGTGGCGGCGGCGTGGCCGACGGACGCCGGCCGCGGCGCGGTGGAGGACTCCCGGAATTCGCCCGCACGAGACCGCCACGCTAATTCACCCACCCCATTCTGATCGTTTTCTTCGCGCCCGGACCGGCTAATTCACTTATTCGTGGCGTCCGTCACGGCCACAGGGGGACACGGAAGTGAGTGACCGACACCACGGGAACATAGCGGCATAGAAGCGGACATTCCTTCTGCGTCGTTCGCAGGGGATATCACCCCTTTTGGGGGTATGAAGCGCGGCAAATCGGTCGAAAAACCGGAGACTTCACCCCTTGGATTGCTGGATTTATCCCCGCGCTATCCGTCATGGCACCCAGTGCAATTAAGGAATGGCTCGCATGCGGTTTTACGCATTCGCCGGGCGCCGCTATCGTGCCTCAAATGTTTCCCGCTGCCCCGACACCTCGACGCGAACTGCCCGCTGCCCGCGAGGCGTCGGGTACGGACCGTACGGAGCCCTCGTCACAGGCACCCGGTGTGCCGGAGGACACAGCGGCGTCCGTGCCGAAGAGCGGTGGCCGCACCGCGTTCTTCGACAACGCCAAGTACCTGGCCATCGTGCTGGTGGCGATGGGCCATGCGTGGGAACCGCTGACCGACGGCAGCCGGGCCGCCGAGGCGCTCTATATGACCGTCTACACCTTCCACATGCCCGCCTTCATCATCATCTCCGGCTACTTCTCGCGCAGCTTCGATATGCGCAAGGACCGGCTGCAGCGCCTGGTCACCGGGGTGGCCGTGCCCTACGTCCTCTTCGAGACCGCCTACGCCTTCTTCAAGCGCTGGGCGGACGACGATCCGGGGCACCCCATCAGCCTGCTCGACCCGTGGTTTCTGACGTGGTTCCTGGTGGCGCTGTTCGTCTGGCGGCTGACCACTCCGCTGTGGAAGATCGTGCGCTGGCCGATCCCGCTGGCGGTGGCCATCGCCGTACTCGCGTCCGTGTCGCCCGACATCGGTGATGATCTGGACCTCCAGCGGGTGCTGCAGTTCCTCCCCTTCTTCGTCCTGGGGCTGTCGCTGCGGGCCGAGCACTTCGCGCTGGTGCAGCGGCGGGCGGTGCGGATCGCGTCCGTGCCGATCTTCGCCGCCGCGCTGGTGATGGCCTACTGGGCGGCGCCCAGGATGTCCTCGGCGTGGTTCTACCACCGCGACAGCGCACAGGAACTGGGCACCACCTGGTGGATCGGCGCGGTGATGACACTCGCTCTCTTCGGCTGCTCGATCGTGCTCACGGCCTGCTTCTTCTCCTGGGTGCCGACGCGCCGGACGTGGTTCACGGTGCTGGGCGCCGGCACGCTGTACGGCTATCTGCTGCACGGCTTCCTGGCCAAGGGCTCGCGCTTCTGGGGCTGGTTCGACGACTACGCCTGGCTGCACACGCCGCCCGGCGAGATCGCGGTCACGCTGATCGCGGCGGCCATCGTCACGGCACTGTGCACACCCCCCGTCCGCAGGGTCTTCCGCTTCGCGATGGAGCCGACGATGGCCTGGGCGTTCCGCAAGGACCCGGCGGACACGGCCCGGGCCCGGGAACGCGTCAGCGCCTGAGGGCGTCCGCCATGGCCGCCGCCGAGCCCGGCGGGGCGGCCGGGACCGGCGGCACGGCCGGAGCGGGCGGCACGGCCGGAGCCGGCGGCTCACCCTGGCGGGGCCGCGGCTGGCGGCGGCCGCCGGCCGTCAGGCCGGCCATGCGGGCGGCTATGTCCTCGGGGGCGGCGCCCCGCAGCCGATCGGCGAGGGTGCCCGAGGCGAGGATCAGGACGTCATCGGCCCAGGATGCGGCGACCGGGTCGTGGGTGACCATCACCACCGTCGTACCGAGCGCGTCGACGGCATGCCGCAGCAGGGCGAGCACCTCGGCGGCGGTGCCGGTGTCCAGGGCGCCGGTCGGCTCGTCGGCGAAGATCACATCCGGGTTCGTGACCAGGGCGCGGGCTATCGCGACCCGCTGCTGCTGGCCTCCGGAGAGCTGGCCGGGGCGGCGGCGCGCATGCTCGCCCAGTCCGACGCCGGCCAGCACCTCCGCCGCCCGCTTGCGGTCCGGGCGCCGGCCGGCCAGCCGCATGGGCAGCAGGACGTTCTGCTCGACGGTCAGGGCCGGCAGCAGATTGAACGACTGGAAGACGAAGCCCAGACGGCTGCGGCGCAAGGCCGTGAGGCGGTTCTCACTCATACGGCTGATCTCTGTGCCCGCGAGCCGAACGGAGCCGGCGGTGGGGCGATCGAGGCCCGCCGCGCACTGCAGGAGGGTCGACTTTCCGGAGCCCGAGGGCCCCATGACGGCGGTGAAGGACCCGTCCGGAAGCGACAGATCGATACCGCGCAGGGCCTGGACGGCACCGGATCCTCGGCCGTACTGGCGGCGCACCCCCCGCAGTTCGACGGCGTGCCCGCCCGCCGCCCCGGCACCCCGTGCCGCTTGTCGTCCGCCGCGCAACGCCATGTCCCGCGCCCCCCGTCTCGTCCGGCCCGGCCTCGTCGCGGCCGGTCTCTGCTCCTTCAACGTACGGATCCGGACCCCGCCGCGACCATGAGGACTACCGCACAAAAAGACGGGGGAAAACCCCACCCCGGCCAGCCCTGCCCCTCGGCCAGTTGGCCGGTTGGACCGCCCGGCCCGGGCCTGTTCGCCCGCCCGCCCCTCCGGCCGCAGGCGCCGTTCGCCTACGCGTCCCGGCAGATCAGCAGCAGCGCCCGGTCGTCGTTGACGTCCTTGGCGACGGCCTCGATCAGATGCCAGGCGGCGCCCGCGAAGCCGCTGGCCACGTAGCGGTCGGCCTCGCCGGTCAGGCGGTCGATGCCCTCGGCGATATCGCGGTCGGCGGCCTCCACCAGGCCGTCGGTGAACAGCATCAGTACATCGCCGGGCCGCAGCGTCCCCTTGACCGGGTCGAACTGGGCGCCGTCGTAGACACCGAGCAGTGGCCCCTCGCCGGGCTTCTCCTCCCAGCGGCCGCTGCCCGCGCTGAGCTGGAGGGCCGGCAGATGGCCCGCGGAGAGGAGTTCGTAGTCGCCGGACTCCAGGTCGAGGACGAGGTGGATGGAGGTGGCGAAGCCCTCGTCCCAGTCCTGGCGCAGCAGGTAGCCGTTGGCGGCGGGCAGGAAGCCGTGCGGCGGGAGGGAGCCCAGCAGGCCGCCGAAGGCGCCGGACAGCAGCAGGGCGCGGGAGGCGGCGTCCATGCCCTTGCCGGAGACATCGGTGAGCACCACTTCGAGGATGCTGCCGCCGTGCGTACGGGAGGCGACGACGAAGTCCCCGGAGAAGGACTGGCCGCCGGCCGGGCGCAGCGCCATTTCGTGGTGCCAGCCCTTGGGCAGCCGGGGGAGCTTGCTCTGCACGCGGATGCGTTCACGCAGGTCGAAGAGCATGGTGCCGCCGCGCCGCCAGGGCACCCCGACCCGGCTGCGGAACTGCGCGATCAGCAGTCCGAAGAACCCGACCGCGGCGACGACCAGGACCGTGCCCGGGGTGATCCGGTCCGGCCCGTCGTCATACGGGCCGAACAGCGCGGACTCGACGACCAGGGCGGCCGCGGAGGCGCCGTACAGGACGAGGAGGTTGGCCGGCCGCAGCAGCAGACCGCCGGCGATCACCGGCAGGACCAGGGCGGTCGGGGCGATCCATTCGGGGTGCCAGAGCGTGCCCGCGGCGATGGCGGGGATGGCGATCAGCAGGGCGACCAGAGCGAACCGGTCGGAGCCCTCGCCGCGGAAGTAGTCGACCCCGGCTTTGCGTACGCCGACGCGGGCCCGGTGCAGGCCTTTGTGCACCCGGGCCGTCAGGGTTTCCGTTCCCGGGCCGCTTGTCATCGCTCTGGGACCTTATCCACCCGTTCGGCGGCGCGTCGATTCGCCGCACGTCACCCCGGCCAATTGCAGGGAAACGGCGTTCGAAATGCGGTCGCGCGACCGGAGAGCGTCCTGCTAGTGATGGTGCATGACGACGGATCTACGGGTACTGCGGAATGCCGAGTGGGACGTCTGGTCCGACGCGCTGAACGCGGCGTTCGGTGAGCGGCCGGCACCGGAGGAGCTCGCCCTGCGGCGCGAACTGACCGAGGTCGGGCGCGCGCTCGGCGTCTGGGACGGGCAGCGGTGCGTCGGCACGGCCGGGGCGATCTCGTTCGGGCTCACGGTGCCGGGCGGGGCCGTGGTGCCGGCGGCCGGGGTCACGATGGTCAGTGTGCAGCCGACGCACCGCCGGCGCGGGGTGCTGCGCTCGATGATGCGCCGGCAGCTGGCGGACGTCCGCGAGCGCGGTGAGCCGCTGGCGGTGCTGACCGCCTCGGAGCCGGCGATCTACGGGCGCTTCGGCTACGGCGCGGCGGCCCAGGACATGCGGCTGGCGGTCGACACGGTACGGCTGCCGGCGCCCGAGCTGCCCGGGGTGGACGGCGTCCGGCTGCGGCTGGTGGACCCGGTGGCCGCGCTGGTCGACTGCGAGCGGGTCTACGCCGAACTGGTGCCGACCCGCCCCGGGATGCTGACCCGCCCGCCGGGCTGGGAGAAGACCACCGTGCTCGACGTGCCCGGCAAGCAGCCGGGAGCCGGGGCGCAGCAGTGTGTGCTGGCCGAGGTGGACGGCGAGGTGCGGGGCTATACGCGCTATGCCCTCAAGCCGCAGTGGGACGACGCGGGACCGTCTGGGACAGTGCTCGTGCGGCACGTCGAGGCGCTGGACCCGGTGGTGTACGCGGCGCTGTGGCGCCATCTGTTCGGGATCGATCTGTCGTCGTCGGTGCGGGTGGCCACCCGTCCGGTGGACGACGCGCTGCTGCATCTGGTGCCTGACCAGCGACGCTGCGGGATCGGGCTGCGCGAGTCGCTGTTCGTCCGGCCGGTGGAGGTGGGCGCGGCGCTGGCGGCGCGGACGTACCGGACGCCGGTGGACGTGGTGCTGGAGGTCGCGGACCCGTTCTGCCCGTGGAACGAGGGGCGGTGGCGGCTGTCCGGCGACGAGAAGGGCGCGAGTTGTGCGCGGACGGCGGACGCGGCCGATCTGGCACTGTCCGTGCGGGAGCTGGGCTCCGCCTATCTGGGCGGGTTCACGCTCTCGTCGCTGGCCGCTGCGGGGCGGGTGCGCGAGCTGCGGCCGGGTGCACTGGCTGCGGCCTCGGTGGCGTTCGGGTCGGATGTGGCGCCCTGGTTGCCGTACACGTTCTAGGGTCTGCCGGGGGCTTCCCTAGGGGGTGGGTCGGGGGCGGCCCTTGGGGGGAGGGCGAACAGATCCCGTAGGGGATACAAGGGCCCCCTGCGGGGCCACAACGCGGTGGTGGGGGACGGTATTCCGGGGGGACACCCGCCCCGGCCCGGCGTCGGCACCCGCCCCGGCCCGGCGTCAGTCGCCGCCTCGGCCCGGCTGGCACCCCGGGCACCAGAAGAGGTTGCGGGCGGCGAGGTCGGCGGTGCGGATCTCGGTGCCGCAGATGTGGCAGTCCTGGTTGGCGCGGCGGTAGACGTAGACCTCGCCGCCGTGGTCGTCGACCCGTGGCGGGCGGCCCATGGCCTCGGGCAGGTGCTCGGGGCGCACGGTGTCGATCCGGTTGTGGCGGACGCCCTCGGCCATCAGGAACACCAGGTCGGCCCAGATGGTGTCCCATGCGGTGCGGCTGAGGCCGCGGCCCGGGAGGTAGGGGTCGATGCCGTGCCGGAAGAGGACCTCGGCGCGGTAGACGTTGCCGACCCCCGCGATGATCTTCTGGTCGAGCAGCAGCGCCGCGATGGTCGTACGACTGCGGGAGATCCGCTGCCAGGCGCGGGTGCCGTCGTCGCCGGGGCGCAGCGGGTCGGGGCCGAGGCGGTCGTGTATCGCCTGCTTCTCGGCGTCGGTGATCAGTGCGCAGGTCGTGGGGCCGCGCAGGTCCGCGTGTGCGGTGGGGTTCGCCAGGCGCAGTCGCACGGTGTCGGTGGGCGGCGGGGCGGGGGTGCCGCCGAAGCCGAGTTTGCCGAACAGGCCGAGGTGGACGTGGATCCAGCGGTCGGGGCCGAAACCGAGGAAGAGGTGCTTGCCGTGGGCCTCGGTGCGCTCCAGCACCTGGTTGTCGACGAGAGCCGCGCCACCTGCGAACTTGCCCTGCGGGCTGGTCGCCCGGACCGTCCGCCCCATGAAGCGCTCGGCGTAGTCCGCTGCCAGGCGGTGGATGGTGTGGCCCTCGGGCATGCGTGGTCTCCAGTGGGCGCGCCCGCCCGCCCCGGCACTCGGGGTGGGCGGGCGACGGCGGTGTGCGGTGGTCAGCCCTGCGGGTGGTGGGCCGGGATGGCGGGGAGCTCGCCGGTGGTCTCGTAGGCCGAGAGCATGTCGATGCGGCGGGTGTGCCGCTCCTCACCCGAGTAGGGGGTGCTCAGGAAGACCTCGATGAACTTGGTCGCCTCTTCCTCGGTGTGCATCCGGCCGCCCACGGAGATGACGTTGGCGTTGTTGTGCTCGCGGCCGAGCCTGGCGGTCTCCTCGCTCCAGGCCAGTGCGGCCCGTACGCCCTTGACCTTGTTGGCGGCGATCTGCTCGCCATTGCCGGAGCCGCCGATCACGATGCCGAGGCTGTCCTCGTCGGCGGCGGTCTTCTCCGCGGCGCGGAGGCAGAACGGCGGGTAGTCGTCCTGGGCGTCGTAGATGTGGGGACCGCAGTCGACGGGCTCGTGGCCGTGGGCCTTGAGCCACTCGACGAGGTGGTTCTTGAGTTCAAAACCTGCATGGTCGGAGCCGAGATACACGCGCATGGCATGAGTGTGACACGGGGCTCGACGGGTAGGCGCCGCCGGGTCTTTGTGCGGCGGGCCGGACGGAATCGCCAGTGGACCTTGTGTACGTATGCATTGCACGCAACCCTCCAGTGTTTCATGCAACGATCCCGCGCCAGGCCTTCCAATCCACGGTTAGCGAAGATCTAATGCAGTGGTTCCAATCCGTGAACCACACAAGGACGGTGCACATGGGCGCGCACCCTCGTACCCCCACCGCAGGAGTCCCCACCGCCGGCGAACCCGGCAGCGGACCGGCCGGGGGATCGCAGGACGGGCTGCAGGCAGGGCTCAAGAACCGCCATCTGTCGATGATCGCGATCGGCGGGGTCATCGGCGCCGGGCTGTTCGTGGGCTCCGGCGCGGGCATCGCCGCCGCCGGCCCGGGCATCCTGCTGTCGTACGCGCTGACCGGGCTGCTGGTCGTGCTGGTGATGCGGATGCTGGGCGAGATGGCCGCGGCCTCCCCCACATCCGGGTCGTTCTCCGCCTACGCGGACCGGGCGCTGGGCCGCTGGGCCGGCTTCACGATCGGCTGGCTCTACTGGTTCTTCTGGTCGGTGGTGCTGGCCGTCGAGGCGACCGCCGCCGCCGCGATCCTCACCGGATGGGTCCCGGCCGTCCCGCAATGGGCCTGGGCGCTGATCGTGATGGTCGTGCTGACCGGCACCAATCTGATCTCGGTGGGCTCGTTCGGCGAGTTCGAGTTCTGGTTCGCCGGGATCAAGGTCGTCGCGATCGTGGTCTTCATCGTGGTCGGCGCGCTGGCGATATTCGGGCTGCCGCCGGGCGACCACGCGGTGGGCATGTCGAATCTGACCGGGCACGGCGGCTTCCTGCCGAACGGTCCCGGCGCGATCCTCTCCGGCATGCTGCTGGTGGTCTTCTCCTTCATGGGCAGCGAGATCGTCACGCTGGCGGCCAGCGAGTCGCCGAACCCGGTGCTGGCCGTCCGCAAGGCCGTCAACAGCGTCATCTGGCGGATCGCGCTCTTCTACATCGGCTCGATCACGGTGATCGTGACGCTGCTGCCGTGGAACGACCCGGCGGTGCTCAAGAGCCCGTATGTGGCGGTGCTGAAGTCGCTGGACATTCCGTACGCGGGCACGGTGATGGACATCGTGGTGCTCACCGCGGTGCTGTCCTGCCTGAACTCCGGGCTCTACACGGCCTCCCGGATGGCGTTCTCGCTCGGTGAGCGCGGCGACGCGCCGAAGTCGTTCAAGAAGGTCAACAAGGGCGGGGTGCCGGCGGTCGCGATCTGGGCGTCGGTCGCCTTCGGCTTCATCGCGACGATCTTCAGCTACACGTCGAAGGACACCGTCTTCCAGTTCCTGCTGAACTCCTCGGGCGCGGTGGCGCTCTTCGTGTGGCTGGTCATCTGCCTCTCGCAGCTGCGGATGCGCCGGATCATCGAGCGGGAGACGCCGGAGCGGCTGACGGTGCGGATGTGGCTGTACCCGTGGCTGACGTACGCCACGATCGCGCTGATCGTCTTCGTCGTCGGCTACATGTTCTACGACCCGGACGGCCGGGAGCAGATGGTGCTGTCGGTGGTCGCGGCGGTGGTGGTGCTGGCGATTGGGCTGGTGCTGGAGCGCAGGCGGCCGCGGACTCCCGCCGGGAAGTAGGCGACGCGAACGGGCCGGGCCCCGCAGTCACCGTTCGGTGAGTGCGGGGCCCGGCCCGTTGGTGCGGTGTGCGGCGCTCAGCCGCGGCGGCCAGCCAGCTTCCAGGCGGTCGGCAGCGCGCCCATCGCCAGCGCCGCCTTGAGGGCGTCGCCGATCAGGAACGGCACCAGGCCGGCCGCGGCGGCCTGGCCGAGGGACATGCCGGTGCTGATCGCGAGGTAGGGGACGCCGACGGCGTAGATCACGGCGGTGCCGGCGGCCATGGTGGCGGCGGTGCGCAGCACCCCGCGGTCGCCGCCGCGGCGGGCCAGCGCGCCCACGAGGCCGGCGGCCAGCAGCATGCCGACGATGTAGCCGAAGGTGGCGCCGCCGACGCCGGAGGCACCGCCGGCGAACCACGGCAGGCCCGCGATGCCCGCCAGGGCGTAGAGCGCGAGCGAGAGCAGACCGCGGCCCGCGCCGAGCGAGGCGCCGACCAGGAGGGCGGCGAAGGTCTGGCCGGTGACCGGGACCGGGGAGCCGGGGACCGGGACGGCGATCTGCGCCGCGATGCCGGTGAGCGCGGCACCGCCGACCACCAGCGCGGCGTCGCGGACGCGGGCGCGGGAGGCGGTGGCGGCCGGCAGCAGGTCGGCGAGGACCGTGCCAGGGCGAACGAGGGCGGCAGTGCTCATCGGGGCTCCGCGGGGTGTGAGGGGTCGGGACGGGACGGGACGCGATGACGTTAGTCCAGGCGGCCGGTGGCGATCATCGTGTGGCGGTGACAAAGCCGTACCGGCCCGCTTGGAGAGTTCCGATCAACCGCCACAATGCCCGGCTCTGCCCGGGCGTGTGGCGTCTTTGCAGGTCACGTGATGCTCATCACGATGCCGGCCGCCGCGGGACGCCGGTTTTGTGGTAGCGCGCGAGGTGCGGGGAGACTGGGGCCCGCCCCGCGGTGACCTGTGGAGTTCCCCCAAACCTCCGGCGGCCCCGCCGCCCCGCCTCCTGTGAGAGTGACGAGCCGATGCACGACACACCGACCACCGCCGGGCAGTCCCCGCTCGTCGAGGGCGCCGGCGAGAAGGAGCCGCTGTCCACGGGGCTCAAGCAGCGCCATCTGACGATGCTGGGCCTGGGCGGAGTGATCGGAGCGGGCCTGTTCGTGGGCTCCGGCGCGGGGATCGCGGTGGCCGGGCCGGGGATCGTGCTGTCGTACCTGATCGCGGGCGCGCTGGCGATGCTGGTCATGCGGATGCTCGGCGAGATGTCGGCGGCGATGCCGGCCTCCGGCGCGTTCTCCGTGCACGCCGAGCGGGCGCTGGGCCGCTGGGCCGGCTTCAGCGTCGGCTGGCTGTACTGGTTCCTGCTGGTGGTGGTGCTGGCCGTGGAGGCCACCGGCGCGGCGCGGATCGCCCATGGCTGGGCGCCGGCGGTGCCGCAGTGGGGCTGGGTGCTGGTCTTCATGGTGGTCTTCACGGTGGCCAACCTGGCGGCGGTGAAGAACTTCGGGGAGTTCGAGTTCTGGTTCGCGACGCTCAAGGTCACCGCGATCGTGCTGTTCCTGGTGCTGGGGCTGCTGGCGGTCTTCGGAGTGCTGCCGGACACCGAGCCGGTCGGGACGGCGAACCTCACCGGGCACGGCGGGTTCCTGCCCCATGGCTGGGCCGGGGTGGTCTCCGGGGTGCTGGCCGTGGTGTTCGCCTTCGGCGGGCTGGAGGTCGTCACCATCGCGGCGGCCGAGTCGGACGATCCGGCGCGGGCGGTGGGCCGGGCGGTGCGCAGCGCGGTGTGGCGGATCCTGTTCTTCTACGTCGGCTCGATGCTGGTCATCGTGGCCCTGCTGCCGTGGTCGTCGATCCTGCCGGGCCAGAGCCCGTACGTCGCGGTGCTGGAGCGCGTCGGGGTGCCGGGCGCGGGCCAGATCATGAACATCGTGGTGTTCGTGGCGCTGCTCTCGGCGCTGAACGCCAATCTCTACGGCTCGTCGCGGATGGTGTTCTCGCTGGCCGAGCGGGGCGAGGCGCCGCGGGCGCTGCTGAAGGTGTCGGGCGGAGGAGTGCCGCGCCGGGCCGTGCTGGCCTCGGTGGCCTTCGGGTTCGTCTCGGTGCTGCTGAACCTGAAGTGGCCGGACTCGGTCTTCCTCTACATGCTCAACGCGGTCGGCGCGGTGCTGCTGTTCGTCTGGGGTCTGATCGCCGTCTCCCAGCTGCGGCTGCGTCCGCGTATCGAACGGGAGGCGCCCCAGAAGCTGACCCTGCGGATGTGGGCGTTCCCGTATCTGACGTGGGCGGCGCTGGTGGCGATGGCCGGTGTGATCGTGCTGATGCTGACCGACGACTCGGCCCGTCCGCAGCTGCTGTGGTCGGCCGGGGCGAGCGCCGCGGTGCTGCTGGTGGCGGGCGTACGGGAGCTGCGGGAGCGTCGCGCGGGGCGCTGAATCGCGCCGGGCGGGGGCGCGCCGCCCCGCGACGGACCTCACAGGGCGTGGTAATCGACGACCTGTCAGGCACGCACGGTGACGATCGCGTCTGAATACCGAACATTCGCTGCACGACTGTTGCCCTGAGCGGACACCGGCACTCAGACTGAGCCCGCTTTGCCGAGGATCCCGGAGTTGCGCCGTCGGCAGCCTTGCGCGACCCGTTGCCCCGGCGGCACCGTCGCACCGGTCGCGGCTTCGGGAGACCGCGGTTCGCCTTGCTCCGCTCTCACCTACTGGGACAGGTACGACATGAATCGGACACCCTCGTCCGCCACCCCCGCGCAGTCCAGCGCGCTGGAGGGCGCCGGCCCCGATAGTGGCTCCGCGCTGTCCAACGGCCTCAAGCAGCGCCATCTGTCGATGATCGCCCTGGGCGGCGTGATCGGCGCGGGCCTGTTCGTCGGCTCCCGCGAGGGCATCGCGGCGGCCGGCCCCTCGATCGTGCTGGCCTACGCGGTCTCCGGCGCCCTGGTCATGCTGGTCATGCGGATGCTCGGCGAGATGGCCGCGGCCAATCCGGCCTCCGGCTCCTTCTCCGTGCACGCCGAGCGCTCCATCGGCTCCTGGGCCGGCTTCGCGGTGGGCTGGATGTTCACCGCGCTGCTGTGTGTGGCGGTGGCCGCCGAGGCGCTGGGCGCCGCGGATGTGATGCACCAGTGGTTCCCGAGCACCGAACCCTGGATGTGGGTCCTGCTGTTCATGGTGATCTTCACCGGTACGAACCTGGCCGCGGTCTCCAACTTCGGCGAGTTCGAGTTCTGGTTCGCCGCGCTGAAGGTCGCCGCGATCGCCGCGTTCCTCATCCTGGGCGTGCTCGCGATATGCGGTGTGCTCCCCGGCACCCAGGCGCCGGGCGCCACGCACCTCACCGGTGACGGCGGCTTCCTGCCCAAGGGCGTCGACGGACTGATGGTGGGTCTGCTGGCGTCGGTGTTCGCCTACGGCGGCCTGGAGACGGTGACCATCGCGGCCGCCGAGTCCAAGGACCCGGTGCGCGGTGTCGCGCGCGCGGTGCGCACCGCGATGTGGCGGATCGCCCTGTTCTACGTCGGTTCGATGGCGGTCATCGTCACGGTCATCCCCTGGAGCGCCCCCTCGATCGCCAAGAGCGGCCCGTACGTGGCGGTCCTGGACTACCTCAAGATCCCCGCGGCCGGCCAGGTCATGAACGTCGTCATCCTGATCGCCCTGCTCTCCGCGGTGAACGCCAACATCTACGGCTCCTCGCGGATGGCGTACTCGCTGATCTCCCGCGGCCAGGGCCCGGCGTTCCTGGGCAAGGTCAGCGGCGGCGTCCCGCGCCGCACCGTGCTGCTGTGCTCCGCCTTCGGCTTCCTCGCGGTGCTCTTCAGCTTCTGGTGGCCGACCACGGTCTTCCAGTGGCTGCTGAACATGGTCGGCGCGGCGGTCCTGGTGGTGTGGGGCTTCATCGCGGTCGCCCAGCTGCGGATGCGGCGGCAGCTGGAGCGCGAGGCGCCGGAGAAGCTCGTGGTGAAGATGTGGGCCTTCCCGGTGCTGACGTGGGTGGCGCTGGCGGGCATCGTCGCGGTGCTGCTGCTGATGCTGCGCGATGAGAACCAGCGCATCCAGCTGCTGTTCACCGGCGGCTTCGGAGCGGTGCTGGCGGTGATCGGGCTGCTGCGCCAGCAGGCCCTGGGCAAGGGCTCCGAGACGGCCGGCCGCTAGCTCGCCGTCACCGCGTAGTACCCCGCAGGCGGGGGGGGGGCCCCTCCCGAGGTGCCGCCCCACCCCCCTCTTTGGGACCAGGAAAACCCCCACAACCGACCGGAAATCATTCTCTCTGATCGCGTGCTCTTTCCCATCGATCGCCAACCCTGTACCT